>CAZCVS010000413.1:0-3005 GCA_964501845.1 uncultured Iamiaceae bacterium | reverse complement strand
CGCACCGCGATCAGCCACGGGATGCACCTGCTCGCCCAGAACCCCGACCAGCGCACGATCTGGCAGGACGACCTCGACGGGGTCACGCCCACCGCCGTGGACGAGATCGTGCGCGTGGCCTCGCCCGTCACGTTCATGCGCCGCACCGTGACCCACGACCTCACGCTGTCGGGCCACGACTTCAAGGAGGACGACAAGCTCATCCTCTTCTACGGCGCCGCCAACCGCGACCCCCGGGTGTTCGACGATCCTGAGGCGTTCGACGTCCGCCGCAACCCGAACCCGCACGTGGGCTTCGGCGGGCCCGGCCCCCACTTCTGCCTCGGCGCCCACCTCGCCCGGCGGGAGCTCTCGGTCGCCTTCCGCCAGATCCTGACCCGCCTCCCCGACATCGAGGTGGTCGGCGATCCGGTCTACCTCGATGCCCTCGGCGTCCCGCTCGTGGGCGGCATCAAGCGCCTCCCGGTCCGCTTCACCCCCACCGCCCGGGTCGGCACCGCCTGACGCAGGCCCGTCGCCCCCGTCAGTTCAGCCAGACGATCGCGCCGTTGAGCGTGGATGCGAACAGGACCCAGGCCAGGTAGGGGCCGAGCAGCCACGCAGCGCGTCGGTCGAACCGGTCGAACGAGCGGATCGTGGCGCCGATGGCGAGGGCGAGCGCCACGATCACCACCATCGCCCAACCGGGCGAGCGCAGGCCGAAGAAGACGACCGACCACGCCAGGTTGAGCGCCATCTGCGCCCACCACCAGCTGATGGCGGCCCGATCGGCGCCCGACCGCCAGGCCAGGTAGCCGGACACGGCGATCATCACGTACAGCACCGTCCACACGATGCCGAAGGCGCTGCTCGGCGGGTACCAGGACGGCTTCTCGAGCGCCTCGAACCAGGCGCTCTCGGTGCTCGACGACGTCGCCACGCTGCCCAGGCCCGCGGCCAGCAGGGCGCCGAGCGCGAACGTCGCCGCCGCGAGCGCGTGGGAGCCGGCGGGTTGGTGGCGGGTGGAGGTGGTCGCGGTGGCCATGGCCCCCGCTACCCGCGGCCGCCCGCCGCGAGACACCGCAGCGCAGGTCAGGCCTTGCGGACCAGCTCCACCGAGACCTCGAGCTCCTGGTCGGCGCGGCCGGCGTAGATGCCCCGGAAGGGGGCGACGTCGTGGTAGTCCCGGCCGGCGGCGACGCGGATGTGGCGCTCCTCGACCGGGTTCAGGCTGGTGGGATCGAGCGGCCAGACGGTGCCGGTGAAGGCGGCGACCCACGCGTGGCTCTCGCCGACGCTCACCTCGTCGATGTCGGCCTTCGGGTCCGGGTGCAGGTAGCCCGACACGTACCACGACGGGATCCCCATCGCCCGCAACAGGGCCAGCGAGACGTGGGCGAAGTCCTGGCACACGCCAGACCCCGCGACCAGCACCTCCGGCGATGTCGTCCGCACGCCAGTGCTCCCCTTCTCGTACACCAGGCGGTCGTTCACCCACGCCGCGGCCGCTTCGGCGGCCTTCGCCGGCGTGTCGTGCCCAGCCGCCAACCCGGCGGCCACGTCCGCCAGCTCCTCGTCCCACGTCACCGTGTCGGTGGGGACCAGGAGCTCCTCGAACTGGTCGCGGATCACCGGATCGGCCAGGTCGTCCCACGAGGCGTCGCCGGGCTGGGCCAGCTCGGTGGCCGTCTCGACGGTGGCCCGACCGACGACGGTCAGGGCCTGGTGCGGCACCTGGACGTCGAAGTGGTGCACGACCGAGCCCCAGTAGTCGACGTGGCGAACGACCCGGGTCGACGGCTCCACCTCCACCCGGCTGGCCAGCACCGCCTGGTGCCGGTCGCTCCGGGGCTCGAGCCGAGCCTCGTTGTACGACTGGGCCACCGGCGCGGAGTACCGGTACTTGGTCGTGTGCGTGACCTGCAGCCGCCACGTCATGCGGGCCGGTCCACGTTCCACTCAGTCGCCGTGCAGCGATCGGCCGTCATCAACGCGCTCGACGCGGCACGGCTATTCGGCCCTGTGCTTGTTGCGAGCGGAACGTGGAGCATCCGTGTCCTCGAGTTCGTGAACGTCCTCATGCGGGCCGGTCCACGTTCCACTCGATGAACGCGGCGCGCTGGAAGTACCGCTGGGTCACCAGTTCGCTGGCGTACGCGCAGGCGGCCTGGAGGCGCACGACGGTCCCGTGCAGGTCGGCCGCGAGGGCCGCGGGATCGGTGTAGGCCAGCTCGCTGCGGATGCGGCCGACCTCGCGGGCCGCGGCGCTGGTGCGGGGCTGGGCCTGGCGGCGGCCGCTCGGGCCGGTGGAGCCGTCGACCTGCTCCAGGCACATCTCGGCCTGGGCCAGGGCGTAGTTGACCGAGCGGGGGAAGTCCGGGTCGAGCAGCAGGATGCTCAGGGCCTTGGCCTGGTCGATGTCGCCGCCGTAGGTGCGCAGGAAGGCATCGTTGGCACCGCAGGACACGAGCACGCCGCTCCACCGGGAGGCATCAGCCGTGGCCGGCACCGCACCGAGGAGCCGCGCGGTCATGTCGACGCGCTCGAGGCACCGGCCGATGGTGAGGAACCGCCAGCCGTCGTCGTGCAACAGCACCGTGTCGGTGAGCCCACCGACGAGGGCGACGCGGTCGCGCACCCACTGGAACAGCAGGTGCGGGCCGAGCGTGCGGGCGGCGCGGACGTGGTTGTCGAGCTCGTGGTAGGTCCGGTTGAGCGACTCCCACACCTCCGTGGCGAGGATCTCGCGCAGCCCGCGGGCGTTCTCGCGGGCCAGCCGCAGCGAGCCGACGACGGAGCTCGGGTTGTCGGCGTCGTAGGCCAGCATCTCGGTGGCCTGCCACAGGTCGATGGGACCGTCGGTGGAATCACCGATGCGGGCCAGCTCCGAGGGGTCCAGGCCCATCGCGGCGAGCAGCGACGCGCCCACGCGCTCATCGTTGACCTGCACCACCATGCGGTGCACGTACACGTCGAGCAGGCGGGCGGTGTCGTCGGCCCGCTCGAGGTAGCGGCCCATCCAGTAG
>CAZCVS010000412.1:0-3020 GCA_964501845.1 uncultured Iamiaceae bacterium | reverse complement strand
CACGCGCACCACGCTCCTGTCCGCCCGGGAGAAGGCATCGCTGACGCGGGCCCTCGCCTCCTTGTGGCGCCACGCCGATGCGGAGCGGGGCGACCAGACGCTCGCCGAGTGGCTGGATCGCCACGTGGCCGCGCCACCCGTCCGACAGTTCCTCGAGGCACTGGTCCGGGTGTCGACCTACGCCAACGCTCCGGAGCGGATCGCGGTCGGACCGGCCCTCGCCCAGGCCTGGGGCGCGACGACCACCGGAGTCCGCTACCTCGATGGCGGCTGGCAGTCGCTGGTGGACCAGCTCGTGGCGATCGCACGGGACCGCGGCGTGGAGATCCTCCCGGTCGGCGCCCGAACGGTGGTGAGCGGCGCCGATGGGTCGGTCACGGTGCACGCGACCGACGACCGGCTCTGGCACGCCTCGGCGGCCGTCTTGGCGCCCGGCGGACCCGATGCGGTGGCGGCGATGCTGGGCGGCGTCCCCGCCTCGTGGCCCGCGCTCGGGCCGTCCAGCACCGTCGCCTGCTTGGAGCTCGGCGTCCGGCGCCTCCCGGAGCGACGCTTCGTGCTGGGCATCGACGAGCCGGTCTACGCATCGGTGCACGCGCCGCCCGCCCGCCTGGCGCCGGAGGGCCACGGCGTCATCCACCTGATGCGCTACCAGCCCGACGGCGACACGATGGAGGCGGCGCACCAGCAGGCGCAGCTCGAAGCGTTGGCCCGCCAGATCGGGGTCGCGACCGACGACATCGTCACCCAGCGGTTCCTGGCCCGCATGGTCGTCACCCACGCCCTGCCCATCGCCTCGGCCGGTGGCGTGGCCGGACGGGTCCCGGTCGCGGTGGCCGACCACCCTGGGGTCTTCCTCGTCGGGGACTGGGTCGGCAGGACGGGCCTGTTGCTCGACGCCGTCGCCGCCAGTGCCACCGAAGCCGGACGGCTGGCTGCCACACGATCGGCAACGATGGTGCCGGCATGATCACCGAGCGCCCGCAGGGCGACGAGGCGGCGTTCGAGCAGGAGCGGCCGCGCCTGATCGGGCTGGCCTACCGCATCACCGGCTCGCGCTCCACCGCGGAGGACGTGGTCCAAGATGCCTGGCTCCGCTGGCAGCGCGTCGAGCCCGGCACCGTCGAGCGGCCGGCCGCCTGGCTGACCACCGTGACCAGCCGCCTGGCGCTCGACCAGCTCAAGTCGGCCCGCCACACCCGGGAGACCTACGTGGGACCGTGGCTGCCCGAGGTGGCCAACGCCGAGCCCGGTCCCGCCGAGCAGGCCGAGCTGGCCGAATCGGTGACCATCGGCTTCCTCGCCGTGCTCGAGCGGCTGGGCCCCACGGAGCGGGTCGTCTTCTTGCTGGCCGACGTGTTCTCCCTCCCGTACGACCAGATCGCCCTGGTGGTCGACCGATCGCCGACGGCGTGCCGCCAGATCGCGTCGCGCGCTCGCACCCGGGTCCGCGAAGGAGCGCCCCGCTACGCCCCCACCACCGACGACGCCTGGCAGGTGGCGATCGCGTTCTTGACCGCGGCCCAGGCGGGTGATCTCGACTCCCTGGTGTCGCTCCTCGCCGACGACGCCCTCGCGATCAGCGACGGGGGCGCCGAGCACCATGCGGCCCGCCGGCCGATCATCGCCGAGCGGATCCCCCGGTTCGCGGCGAACCTCACGGCTCGGGCCCCCGAGGGAACCGAGTTCCAGCTCCAGCTCATCAACGGCCAGCCCGGCATCGTGTGCCTTCTCGCCGGAGAAGTGTTCCAGACCGTGTCGTTCGCGGTGGCCGACGGGCTGGTGCAGCGGATCTGGACGATCCGCAACCCGGCGAAGCTCGCCACCTTGGCCAGCGCTCCGATCCCCTGACCACGACGCGGTCCGGGCGCGGCGAAGGCCCGCCGTGGCGGCGGGCCTTCGTTGCGTTCAGGTGGCCCGAGGGCCGGTCCTCAGACCAGTTCGATGCGAGCCATGGGGGCGTTGTCGCCCTGGCGCGGTCCGAGCTTGAGGATGCGGGTGTAGCCGCCGTTGCGCTCGGCGTAGCGAGGTCCGACATCGTCGAACAGCTTGGCCGCGATCTCCTTGTCGTTCAGGAACGACACCACCTGGCGGTGGTTGTGGAGGCCGCCCTTCTTGGCCTTGGTGATCATCTTCTCCGCCACCGGGCGCAGGGCCTTGGCCTTGGCCTCGGTGGTGGTGATGCCCTCGGCGGCGATGAGCGACGAGACCAGGTTGGCCATCATCAGCTTCTGGTGCTGCGAGGAGCCGCCGAAGCGGCGTCCCCGGCGTGGGGTTGCAGGCATTGCTATTCCATCCCGCGGAGCGCCAGGCCCCGCTCGTTCAGCTTCTCCTTGACCTCGTCGAGCGACTTCTGGCCGAAGTTGGTGATGGCCAGGAGGTCATCCTCGCTCTTGCGCAGGAGCTCGCCGACGGTGTTGACCTGGGCGCGCTTGAGGCAGTTGCGGGGACGCTCGGAGAGATCGAGGTCTTCGATGGGCGTCTCCAGCTCGGGCGAGGACGCCATGGTGGCGCTGGTCTCACCGAGCTCGAGGGTCGGTGGCTCGTCGCTCATCTCGGCGACGAGCTGCACGAGCTTGGCCAGCGTGTCGCCGGCGGAGGCCACCGCGTCACGGGGAGCGATGGAACCATCGGTCTCCACGTCGAGGACGAGGCGGTCGTAGTTGGTGTCCATCTCGACACGGGTGGGCTCGACCAGGAAGGTCACGCGGCGCACCGGCGAGAAGATGGCGTCGACGGGGATCACACCGATGGTGTTGTTGCCCTTGTCGCGGTCAGCCGAGAGGTAGCCGCGGCCGCGCTCCACGGTGAGGTCCAGCGCGAGGCGGGCCTTGTCGTTGAGCGTGGCGATGTGCTGCTGTGCGTTGAGCACCTCGACATCGGCCGTGGTCTGGATGTCGGCACCGGTGACCTCGGCGGCGCCGCGCACGTCGATGCGCAACGTGACGGGCTCGTCGGACACGGAGGTGAGCACCAGGTCCTTGAGGTTGAGGATGATGTCGGTGACGTCCTCGGTGATG
>CAZCVS010000411.1:0-3021 GCA_964501845.1 uncultured Iamiaceae bacterium | reverse complement strand
GCCGCGGTGCGCACGATGAGGCCGTGGCCCTTGGGCTTGGCCTTGTCGAGGATCTGGCGGAGGCGCTTGCGCTCGTTGTCGGGCAATCGCTTGGAGATGCCGTACGTCGTGCTGTTGGGCACGAGCACCACGAAGCGGCCCGGAAGCGAGATCTCCTGGGTGAGCCGGGCACCCTTGGCCCCGATGGGGTTCTTGGTGACCTGGCAGATGATGGTCTGGCGGGCCTTGAGGATCTGCTCGATGCGGGGGTTGGCCCCCTTATCGTCGAGGTCCTCGGGGTCGTAGCGCGTGTCGCCGCGGTAGAGCACGGCGTTCTTCGGGGTGCCGATGTCGACGAACGCCGCCTCCATGCCGGGCAGCACGTTCTGGACCTTGGCCAGGTAGATGTTCCCGTGGATCTGCAGGGTGTCGTCGGCCGGGCGCGAGACGTAGTGCTCGATGAGGGCCTTGCCTTCGAGCACGGCGATCTGGGTCGCGGTGGGTTGGACGTGCACCGCCATCAGGTACCGACCGACCGGCCGGCCCTTGCGCTCCTTGCCCCGCCGCTTGCTCAGCGTCTTCTCGTCGAGGTCGACTGGCGCGTCGTCGGTGATGGCCGTGATCGGCTCGCCGCCGGCCCGGCCGCCCTTGCGCTGGTTCCCACCGGAGCGCTGGCCGCCACCCTGGTTGCCTGAGCCCTGCTGGCCCCCGCCGCCCCCTTGACCGCCACCGGAGCCGCCGCGCCCGCGCCCACCGCGACGGCGGCGGCGCTTGCCCGACGAGCTGGAGGCACCGGCCGCCTCGCCGGTGCCCGATGGCGCCGCGGCCACCGCGCCGGCATCGGCCGGGGCGGGGCGGGAGTCGCCGATCTTGGGCTTGCGGACGAGCGCGGCCTCGGCAGCCTCGGCCGACGGCTTGTTCTCCCGGTGCCGGTCTGGCAGTTCGGGCTGGCGGTCACCGCCGGCCGACGCCTTCGAGCCGGAGCCGGACGACCGGGCCGCACGGGGCGCGGCGCCTTCGTCCTCGCCGTCGCCGTCATCGCCCGGCGCCTCGCCGTCCGCCGCCCCCTCGGGACGGGGACGGTTGCGGTTGCGGCCGCCCCGTGACCCGCGGCGGCGCGGCTTGGGCTCGCCGGCATCGCCCGCGGTCGTGTCGGACCCGCCGGCGCCGACCGGATCGGGCTCAGCAGCCCGGGGCGCCTCCGGGGAGGGAGCCGGCTTCGGACCTGGCGACGTGTCGCTCGGGGTGGGCGTGGGCGTGGGGAGATCCCCTGCGTCCGTGTCGGTCATAGTTGCGATCCCTTCTCATGACGCACGCGCCGTGGCGTGCGACGTCGACGTCGCCTCGACCGGCCCCGCGAGGGGCTCGTGTCGGGCGCCGTCGATCAGCGTCCATTGGGCGGTCCGGCGCACCAGGCCCTCTTCCCAGGCGGGGTCGAGGAGGGCGAGCAGTTCGCTCACCCGCAGCCCGCGGGGTTGGGTGGCCAGGTGGGCGTGGACCAAGGTGCCGGCGTCGGTCGGTCCGACGACGGCGAGTTCCCGCACGTAGGGGCGGACGTCGTCGGTGACGTCCTTGCCCTTGCGCTGGCGGGTGATCGTGAGCTCTTCGGCAGCCAGCACGCGACCCACCGCGTCGGCCACCGAAGCGGCGTCGACGTTGCGGACCTCGATGTCCCACTCACAGCTCTCCACCGCTTGCTGCAGTGAGGTGGAGGAGCTCGGGATGATGGCGAGACCGGTCACCTCGAGACCGATCGGCAGCGCCGCGGAGATCCGGAGGGGCAGGTCCTCCAGATCGGTCTCCGTGGGCATGCGGGGGGAGGCGTCGTCGAGGTCGATGTCGATGAACTCGGCCACGGATTCGTGGCCGGTGGAGAGCGCCAGGCCGAAGTGGAGCTTCGGGTGCGGCGAGAAGCCCTGCGAGTAGGCCACAGGCAGCCCGATGCGGCGGATGACCCGCTCCCACACCCGGGCGAGGTCGCGGTGGCTGGTCCAGCGGATCTTGCCGGTCTTGGTGAACCGGAGGCGGATCCTCATGACGGCGCTCCGACCGGGGTCGGCTTCGACGGCAGGAGGGTGACCGGCACCTCGCCACCGATGGTGAGGTCCTGGCCGGTGCCCTGTGAGCCGCCGGCAGGCGGGACCGCGGAGGCGACGACGTGCTCGATGCCGTAGCCCGTGCAGGCGCCGCAGTCGTAGCAGGGCGTCCAGCGGCAGTCCTCGAGGCCGACCTCCGCCAGGGCGTCGCGCCAGTCCTGCCACAGGAAGTCCTTGTGCAGCCCGGCCGAGAGGTGGTCCCAGGGCAGGGCCTCGTCCTCGGTGCGGTGGCGGTAGACGAAGTCCTCCTCGCGGAGCCCGGCGCGCTCGAGCGCGTCGGTCCACAGCTGGAGGTCGAAGTGCTCGCCCCACTCCTGGAAGGTGCCGCCGTGGCGCCACACGTCCTCGATGACCGCGCCGAGCCGGCGGTCGCCTCGGCTCACCAGGCCCTCGGCCATGGTGGCCTTCGGATCGTGCCACTTGAGCTTCACGGCGTGGTCCCGGCGGAGCTCGTCGCGCAGCAGGTAGATCTTGCGCTGGAGCTCTTCGCGGGTGTTCTGGCCGAACCACTGGAACGGGGTGAACGGCTTGGGCACGAACCCGCCGAGCGAGACCGTGACCGAGGGGTTCTTGTGGTACTCCTTGCCGATGGCCACGCAGTTGCGGGCCAAGGTGGCGATGCCGAGCGTGTCCTCGTCGGTCTCGGTGGGGAGACCGGTGAGGAAGTACAGCTTCATCCGCCGCCATCCCTGCGAGTAGGCCGAACGCACCGCGGCGTACAGGTCCTCCTCGCGGATGAGCTTGTTGATGACCTGGCGCATCCGCCACGTGCCCGCCTCGGGTGCGAACGTGAGGCCGGTGCGCCGGGCCTTCTGGATCTCGCCGGCGATCCCGACGGTGAAGGCGTCGACCCGCAGCGATGGCAGCGACACCGACACCTGGCCGCCGCACTCCGGGTCGTTCACGGTGTCCACCGCCGACTTCTCGGGGATCGAGCAGGTCGTGG
>CAZCVS010000410.1:0-3031 GCA_964501845.1 uncultured Iamiaceae bacterium | reverse complement strand
TGCGGTCGCAGTAGCCGGCCATCGCCTCGTCGACCGAGTTGTCGACGACCTCCCACACGAGGTGGTGCAGACCGGAGATCCCGGTGCCGCCGATGTACATGCCCGGGCGCTTGCGGACGTGCGCGAGCCCCTCGAGGATGGTCATGGAACTGGCGGAGTAGGACTGCTTCGCGGGAGGCACGGCGCGGCCTTTCAGAGACGAACGAGCGGGAGGTGAGCGACTGCTCGGGGAGCCACGGCAGGGGTGGTGCCGACCGGCAGTTCGAGGCGCTTCACGATGGGTGACATCCTACCAGACAGGGGGTGACATCCGGGCCATCCCGAGCCACCTTAGGAACCACTGAGAATGGTGCGAGACAAGGGTTCTTGCCCGATTTTCCGGCCCGTCAGCGGCGAAGGATCCGGGCGCTCACCGAGGTGACCACACCGGCTCCCACGAGCCGGTCGACGCGGGCCACGATCTCGCGCTCGGACCACCGCAGGTGGCTGGCCCACGCCGGGCTGTCGACCCCCACCCGGAGGCATCCGTCCTCGATCGCGAGCGGCTGCGCGTGACCTGCGAGCTCGTCGCCCACCACCGTGGCCCACCCCTCGTGGATGGCGATGATCGCGTCGGCCTTGGGCGCGCCCATGCCCGCCAGGACGGTGTCCAGCAGCTGCGGCAGCGTCGCCGGATCCGGCTCGTCGTCGAAGCCGTCAGACGTCGGGAGCTTCGACCACGGCATGGAGACGAGTGTCGCGCGGATCGGGGCTCCGTCCGCCGGGTGCGACATGACCGGAGCAACGTCAGCCGGAAGTGGCCGAACCTTCGTGGACGTCGATCACGGCGCCGGCCACCGCGTGCTCGGGGAGGCCGCTCGCGGTGGAGAGGATGGTCTGGCCTTCCGGCAACGAGCGGAGAAGCGCATCGCTCCGCTCCGGGTCCAGTTCGGAGAACACGTCGTCGAGCAGCAGGACCGGGGAGCTCTCGGTCTGCTCGGTGACCACGTGGTGCGCGGCCAGGCGCAGGGCCAGCGCCAGGGACCGCTGCTCGCCCTGGGACGCGTGCGTGCGGCTGGGCATGCCGCCGATCACCAGCTCCAGCTCGTCGCGGTGCGGGCCGACCGTGGAGACGCCGCGCCGCAGGTCGTCCTTGCGGGAGGCGGCGAGCGCCGCTGCGAGGCCCTCAGCCATCCACGGAGGATCGTAGGTCGCACGGACCTCGGCGGACCGCTGGGCGACCGCGTCGTACGCCGCGCCGAGCAACGGCTCCAGCGCGCCGACCAGGTTCCGGCGCGCGGATGCCAGCGCCTCGCCCGCGGTCACGAGCTTGGCGTCGAACACGTCGAGGGTCAGCTCGACCTCGGGAGTCAGCCGTCCTCCCGACTGCTTCAGCAGGGCCCCCCGCTGACGGAGGACGCGGTCCAGATCGCTGCGCATCTCGTCGTAGCGCGGGTGCAGCGAGATCAGGGTCTCGTCGAGGTAGCCGCGGCGGTCACCCGGCGATCCCTTCACCAAGGTGAGGTCGTCGGGCGAGAAGACCGTCACCCGGAGTGCCCCCAGCAGGTCTCGAGCCCGCCGCAGGGGCTGCTTGTTGAGCTGCGTGCGGTTTCGGCCGCTCGCCACCAGCTCGGCCTCCAGGAGCAGCGCACGGCCCTCTCGCTCGGCCTCGGCCCGCACCACGGCTCGTTCGGCACCCGAACGGATCAGTGCCTCTGCGGGCGCGCCCCGGAACGACGACAAGGTGGCCAGGTAGCCGATGGCCTCGAGGAGGTTGGTCTTGCCCTGCCCGTTGGGGCCGAGCACCGCGGTGAGCCCAGGATCGAAGGTGACGTCGGCCTCGCGGTAGCCGCGGAAGTCGGTGAGCCAGAGGCGCCGGAGCTGCACCGCTCAGGCCACGGGGATCAGGAGACCCGCACCGGCATCAGCAGGTACAGGAACTCCTGGGCCTCGCCGGCGCGGATGACGGCCGGCTTCTGGGCGTCGACCGTGTCCAGGTGGATCTCATCGCCCGGTGTGACCTCGACACCGCTCAGGAGGTACTCCGGGTTGAACGCGACGGTGAGCTCGGTGCCCTCGTACGACGCGTCCAGCTGCTCGTGGGCCTGGCCCACGTCTTGGGTGATGGCGACCAGCTCCAGGCCGTCGGCGCTCATAGCGAGGCGGACCGGTGTGTTGAGCTCCCGCGCCATCAGCTTCACGCGCTTGACCGCCTCGACCAGCGCCTCCCGACCGACGGTGAGCCGGTTGGGGTGACTGGCCGGGATCAGGCCGCGGTAGTTCGGGAACTCACCCTCGATCAGGCGCGTGGTAAGGCGCGTCTCACCGATCTCGAAGGCAGCCTCACGCTCGCCCAGACGCAGCGTGACCTCGGCGTCGTCCGCCGGCGCCTTGTCCAGCTCCCGGATGAGCTCGCGCAGCGCCCGGGAGGGCACGAGCACGCTCTGGCCCTCGCCCAGCACCGACGTGCCTGGAAGGTCGCGCACGGCCAGCCGGTAGGAGTCCGTGGCGACGAGGCGCAAGCCGCCAGCCTCCGCCGCGAGCAGCACGCCGGTGAGGATGGGACGGGCATCGTCCGCGCTGGCCGCGGGGACGACCTGGCGGAGCGCGCCGGCGAAGTCCTTCGCAACCAGGGTCACGGCATCATCGGCCGGCATCCCCAGACGGGGGAACTCGTCCGCGGGCAGCAAGCGGAGCGACGACTCGAACCGTCCGGCCGTGATCCGGGCTTCGTCGCCATCGACGGCGACCTCGACGCGGGGCTCGCCCAGCGAGCGAACCAGGTCCGAGGCGATCTTGGCGGGCAGCACGGCCACACCGTCTTGCTCTCCGGCCACCTCGACCTCGATCTCGATGGTGAGCTCCAGATCGCTCCCGGTGAGGCGCAGACGGTCGCCCGTGAGCTCGGCACGTACCCCGGACAGGACAGGAAGGGCGCCGCCGCGGTTGGCCACCGCACGGCCGGCCGAGGCCAGAGCCTCGACCAAGGTGTCACGCTCGCAACGGAACTTCACTTCGTAACCTCGCGTTCTCCAGAGAAGGTGCTGATCAA
>CAZCVS010000409.1:0-3042 GCA_964501845.1 uncultured Iamiaceae bacterium | reverse complement strand
TCGTTCACCCGGCCGTCGAGGAGGAACCCGAGCGCGGTGCCGCAGTCCTGGGTCGGCGTGCTCACGGGCCGTAGCAGCAGGGCCAAGCCGACCAGCGCGACCACGACGCCGACGGTGGCGATCGCCGCGGTGGCGCGCACCAGCCCGTGCGGAGCCGAGCGGGACGGCTCGGCGGGCGGCGAGACCGCCGGGTCGGTGGTGGACGTGGTCACGGGACCTCACGGGGTGGGGACGGATCGCCAGCGTAGGTCCCATCCGTGAACGGCCGAGCGCGCCACCGCCTCCCGTTGGGGGAGGCGGTGGGCTGGCACTGCTTGTGTGTCTGGGGGTGGAGCGGAAGCCACCACAGTGCTGCGTGCCCTGGACAAGCACACCGAGCATTGCGTGATGGAGGGAGGGAGTGGCTTCCGCCCCGAAACCCCGTTTGGCCGGTGGGGGCGATGGTGCCACCGGCATCTCATCCATCGGCGCGGGTCTCAGCGAACTTGAGCGGAATTTCACGCTCCGTACTGGAAAAAGTGCAAAGCGTGAACAAGTGCTCGGATCTGGCCGAACGGTACCCTGCAGGCGTGCTCTCGCTCCTCGCCGCC
This sequence comes from uncultured Iamiaceae bacterium, assembly GCA_964501845.1. Taxonomy (GTDB): domain Bacteria; phylum Actinomycetota; class Acidimicrobiia; order Acidimicrobiales; family Iamiaceae; genus Aquihabitans. The sequence goes on along the minus strand of CAZCVS010000409.1, from coordinate 2,452 downwards.
AACGACACCGGCGCCTTCCTCGGTGAGGACCTGCTTCCCTATCTGGTGCTCGCCATCGGGGGTGCGCTGGTGGCCGGCAACATCGCCGCCATCGTCAAGCCGCCCACCCAGCACCGGGGCGACGACGACCTGGAGCAGGCGCCGATCGGGCGATCGGTGGCCATGGCCGTCCTCGGCGCCATCGCCGCCATCTGGGCGCTGGCTTCGCTGTTGACCTGAGGCCTTCGCCTCAGGTCAACAGCTCCGCCAACGCCCAGGTCCGGCTTCAGCTCCGGGCTTCGCCTTCCGGTCGACGCCGCGTCGCTGGTCACCAGTCGGGGTGGTTCCAGCCTTCGGGGGACCAGCCATCGGGTGCAAGCTCGAAGCCGGAGAAGTCGAACGCCGGGCTGACGGTGCAGCCGACCAGCGTCCATCCACCCAGCGGCCGGGCCGCCTGCCAGGCACGGGCGGGAACGACGGCTTGAGGCTCGAGGCCTGCGGCCACGTCGGGACCGAGGGTCAGCACGGTCTGATCGTCGTCTTCCACGATGGCGAGCTCCAGTGGGACGCCGGCGTAGTGGTGCCACGCTTCGGCGGCGTCGACGCGGTGCCAGTGGGAGCGCTCGTGGGCATCGAGCAGGAAGTAGATCGCGCTGCCCACGCCGCGGCCGCCGTCGGCCGGCAGGTCGCGCCAGGTCTCCCGGTACCACCCGCCTTCGGGATGGGGCACCAGCCCGAGCCGTTCGATGACCTCGCCTGCGTCCATGCCCCAGTGTGGCCCGGGGTCGGCCGAGCCGCGGGTTACGGGCGCTCGATCGGGTCGACCTCGTCGATCGCGCCGTCGCGGCCGGTGGCGGCGGCCGCCTTCCACCGCTCGCGGTTGGCCTTCGCCTTCGACCCGCCCCGCAGGGCGATGTAGCCGATGGCGCCGAGCGTGACCACCATCCCGCCGAGCAGGAGCAGCTGCTCGGGACCGCCCCGGTCGCCCGGCCGGGTGGGTTCGCTGCCGGAGTTGGGACGGTCGATGATGTGCGGGCTGCCCGCGTCGGTCGTGGTCGGCCCGGCGGTGTCACCGGGATCCGAGAAGACCGCCATGAGCCCGATGCCGACGACCAGCACGCCGAAGAGCACGAGCGCGCTCAGCACGATGGTCCGCCGGTCGAGCTCGGCACCGCGGCGGATCGTCCGGGTCGGTTTCGGGGCCGGGTTCGGGGTGGGCGACGAGGTCGCGGAAGGGGTCACCGGGGCAGGTGCTTGGCTGCCTTGAGGATGGCGGTGAAGCGCTTGGCGTAGCCCTCGCCATCGGTGCCCGGCGTCTGCAGCTTCTCGGCCAGCGCGGATCGCACGGCGACGGTCTGCGACTCGGTGTACTTGAGCAGCCCCTCCCGTCCGTGGCGGCGGCCGACGCCGGACGCCTTCATCCCGCCCATCGGCGCGTCGAGCGTGGCCCAGCCCGACGAGTAGCCGTCGTTGATGTTGACCGTGCCGGACATGAGGCGCTCGCCGATCTTGCGGCCCTTGGAGGTGTCGCCGCAGTAGACGCTCGAGTTGAGGCCGTACTCCGTGTCGTTGACCGCGTCGACGGCGTCGTCGACCGACGTGTACGGGTAGATCGACACCAGCGGGCCGAACGTCTCCTCCCGGTAGACGTCCATGTCCGGAGTGATCTCGGCCAGCACCGTGGGCTCGTAGAAGAACGGGCCGATGTCCGGGCGGGCCTTGCCGCCGGCGACCACCCGGGCGCCCTTGGCGACGGCGTCGTCGACGTGCTCGGCCAGCTTCTCGACCTGGGCGGCGGAGGCGAGCGCGCCGACCTCGGCGCCGTAGTCCTGCTCGGCACCGAGCTTCAGGCCGGAGACCCGCTGGGCGAAGCGGTCGGTGAACGTGGAGGCGATGGCCTGGTCGACGTAGATGCGCTCGATGGAGATGCACAGCTGGCCGGTGTTGGCGAAGCACCCGACCGTGGCTCCCTCGACGGCCCGGTCGATGTCGACGTCGCCGGTGATGATCATGGCGTTCTTGCCGCCGAGCTCGGCCGAGAAGCCGATGAGGCGCTCGCCGGCCTGCCGGGCGACCGTGCGGCCGGTCTCGGTGGAGCCGGTGAACATCACGTAGTCGGTGGCTTCGATGATGGCGGTGCCGACCTGGGTGCCGGGGCCGGTGACGATCTGGACCAGGCCTTCGGGCAGGCCGGCCTCCTCGAGCAGCTCGAAGGCCCGGATGGCGGTGAAGGGCGTCTGCGAGTCGGGCTTGATGACGATGCCGTTGCCGGCGACCAGCGCGGCGAGGGCATCGGACACGGCCAGCACGAGCGGGTAGTTCCAGGGGGAGATCACCCCGACGACGCCCTTGGGGACGTGGTGCTCGCGCGCCGTGACCAGACCGGGCAGGGCGGTGAGGCGGTGGTGGGCCTTGAGGGCGCGCGGGGCGAGGCGGGCGTAGTACCGGGCGGTCACCGCCTGGTCCATGATCT
>CAZCVS010000408.1:0-3043 GCA_964501845.1 uncultured Iamiaceae bacterium | reverse complement strand
CCGTTCGGCGCCCACGGGTTCGAGGGCCAGCGGGTGATCTGCTTCCCCGCCCGCGACGTGGTCGTGGTGCGCCTCGGCACGATGGGACCGAACGATGCTCCCGCGCTGAACGCCCACCTCGCGGAGGTCGCCGCCTGCTTCCCCACCCGCTGAGGCGCCGAGCCGTCAGTTCTGGAGGCCGCCCAGCGCGTCCATGACGGACTCGAGCTCCTTGGCCCAGTCACCGGGCTCCTCCAGCGGGACCACCACGAACTTCGACGCGCCCACCTCGGTGAGCTCGACGAGCCGGGCCCGCAGCGCATCGAGCCCGATCGGGATCACGGCGGTGGGATCGAGCCCCGGGCGCCGGGCCGCCAGCAGGGCGGTGACGCGGTCCGGGATGCCGGCGTAGGAGTACGTCACGAGCGTGCCGAGGTGCTCGGGGTCGATGGTGCGGCCGTGCGCGGCAGCGGTCTCGGTGACGAGCGACCAGCCCTGGGCGACGTCATCGACCGTGCAGAACGACGGCAGCCACCCGTCGCCGAGCCGGCCGACCCGGCGCAACTCGGAGGGGGCCTGGCCACCGAGCCACACGTCGATCGGCTGCTGGACCGGCTTGGGGCGCAGCGCCACGTCCTCGATGCGGAACCGCTCGCCCTCGTGGGTCACGCGGTCCTCGGTCCAGAGGCGGCGCATCAGCCCGAGCGCCTCGTCGAACCAGGCGGCCCGGTCCTTGCGATCGACGCCGAACGCCTGGTGCTCGACGGGGGTGGGTGCGCCCAGGCCGACGGCGGGCAAGAAGCGGCCGCCCGACAGCCGGTCGAGCGAGGCCAGCTCCTTGGCGAGCACCACCGGGTTGCGGCCCGGCACGACGAGCACCGAGGTCCCCAGCTTGAGCTTGCGAGTCCGCCCGGCGGCGAACGCCAGCGCCACCAGCGGGTCAGGCGCGTCGCCCGTGAGCCGCTCCGACAGCCACAGCGAGTCGTAGCGGAGATCCTCCAGCGCATCGACGAGGTCACCGAAGGAGCCGGCCTCGTTCGCCGAGGTGTGCGTGCCCAACCCGAACCCGATGCGGATCTTCATGCCGCCAGCCTGCCAGCGTCGGAGCGGTTCGTCGCACCCGCGACCTAGGGTCGCCGCCATGTCGACCGGAACCTCCTCCCCTGCCCCCATCGACCTCTCCCAGCTGTTCCGCCTGGACGGGAGGATCGCCATCGTCACGGGGGCCTCGGCCGGTCTCGGCCAGCGGTTCGCCCGGGTGCTGCACGCCGCGGGAGCGACGGTCGTCGTGGCCGCCCGCCGGCGAGAAGCCCTCGACGCCCTCGCCGCCGAGCTGGGTGACCGCATCGTGCCGGTCCCCACCGATGTGGCCGACGCCGACGCCTGCCGGCACCTGGTGGAGACGGCGGTCGACGCAGGCGGCGGCCGCCTCGACGTCCTGGTGAACAACGCGGGCATCTCGTGGATCGGCCCGGCCGAGCGCGAGACGGCCGAGAGCTGGGACCGCACCCTCGCCGTCAACCTCACCGGACCGTTCCAGCTCAGCCAGCTCGCGTTCGAGCCCATGGTCGCGAGCGGGGGCGGCGCGATCGTCAACGTCTCGTCCATCCTCGGCTTCGTCGGCGGCACGCCCGTCAAGCAGGCGGGCTACTGCGCCTCCAAGGGCGGCCTGGTGAACCTGACCCGCGAGCTGGGTGCGCAGTGGGCCCGCAAGGGCGTCCGGGTCAACGGCATCGCCCCCGGGTGGTTCCACAGCGAGATGACCGAGGTGATGTGGGGCGACGAGGCGTCGGAGGCCTACGTCCAGCGCGGCGCGCCCATCGGCCGCGAGGGCGCCGAGCACGAGCTCGACGGCGCCCTGCTGTTCCTCGCCTCCGACGCCAGCACCTACGTCGTCGGCCAGACCATCCCCGTCGACGGCGGCTGGACGGTCGTATGACCGGGAACCGGGGCGCTGGCCTCGCCAACGCGGTCATTCTCGGCTGCGGACGCAGCGGAACGTCGATCTTCGGGGAGCTCTTCGCCGCGTTCCCCGGCTTCCGCTACTGGTCCGAGCCGTTCCTCGCCGACCTCCCGGCTGGCGGGCCTCCCGCTGGTGGTGCCTGGGCCGTCAAGGTGCCGCGCCCCGCCGCGCACGACGACCCGCCGGTCGGATCGTCGATCTCGCGCCGAGCGCTCGACACCGCTCTGCCCGAGCCGCAGGTCCTGTTCTGGCAGGTCCGCCACCCGCTCGATGCGATCTGCTCGCTCCGCGTCGGCATCGCTGACGACTGGGGCCACCACCCCCGCCCCCCGGACTGGGAGGACTGGCTGGGGCGTCCGCTCGTTGAGCGGTGCGCGCACCACTGGGCGACGATCAACGGGCCGGGCTACGACCAGGTCGCCGATCGAGCGGTGGTCAACCGCTTCGAGGACCTGATCGCAGACCCCCGGGGGTGCGCGGCTCGGACCGCGGCTCGGGTGGGCGCAGATCCCTCCGGGCCTGCGGTCACCGCGTGGGTGGACCGGGTGCAAGACACCGACAACGAGCGGTTCATCGAGGCCGAGACATCCCGGCGGCGCTCACGCCCGGACCACAGCCGGCGGGTCGGGCGCTGGCGGGAGAACCTCTCCGCCGAGGAGGTCGCGGCTGTCGCTCCCATCGTCGCCGCGGCGGCGCACCGCCTCGGGTACGTGCTCTCGGATTGAGCACCGAGCGGCCCGTCGAGGCCGGAAGCGAGCGCCCGAGCACCCAGGCGTCCGAGGAGAACAGATCGGCAACGGGGGCAAGAACGCGACCGGCACGAGGAGTGCGGCAACGACGAGCGGCCCCTCACCCGATCCGTGGGTGCGGGAGCGTCAGGCGATCCCCTCGTCGCCGGCCGGTGCTACGTGGCGGCGACCGGCTCGACCGGGACAACCGTGAGATCCTCACCGAAGACGATCTCGCCGTCGAAGACCTCCGAGGCGATCGCGATCCACTCGGCCTCGGAGCCGGGGGCTGGCGTGGGGACCTGGTGGGTGAGCACCAGGGTGCGGACGCCGGCCTTGGCCGCTGTCTCCCCGGCCTGGCGCACCGTCGAGT
>CAZCVS010000407.1:1330-3056 GCA_964501845.1 uncultured Iamiaceae bacterium | reverse complement strand
TCATCCCGGAGTTGGTGAACATGGGGGCCGACGGGTGCAGCGGGATCAGCCCGCTCGCAGGCACCTCCGTGTGCTGCTTGGCCACCCAGAAGTCGGTCCACGTCTGCCGGAGCTCCTGTGCCTTCACGCGCTCGCCCCCCTTCCGGACTGATGACGGGCTGCGCGCAGCAGCCCCGGCGATGGTCGGACCACCCTACCGGGCGCCCCTCACCCGCCACGATGCCGTTGCGGCTCCTGGAGGCACCACAACGCCAGGGCGGTGCCGATGACGACCGGGATGAGCGCGAAGGCATCGCCCTTGTGGATCCCGTGGGTCTGGGTGAGCGTCATGACCTGCGGGCCCTCCCAGGGAGCGTGGCCCGCAACCATCATCACCGCCGCGAGGAGGCCCAGCCCGAGCGCGGTGAGGGCGGCGACGACCCGGGCCGCGCCGGACCCGGCACCTGACGCAGCGGCCACCTCAGCGGCGGGCGCGGCGACGGCCGGCCGGCCCCGTCCCGGCGTGCGTGGCCACCCGACCGGCCCGACGGGCGCCAGTCGCGGGCTTGGGCTCGGGAGCGGCCGGCGCTTTGCCCACGAAGGTGCGGGCCTCGACCCGGGCCCGGAGCTCGGCCTCGGTGGTGCGCATGGCCTCGCGCCCCTCGGCGGCGGCTTGGCGGACCGTCGTGCCGAGGCCCTTCGCGGTCTCCGCGGCTCGGACCGCGACCTGCTCGGGCAGGTACTGCTCGACCGTCTCCTCGACCTTGCGCTTGGCCCAGAACGCGCCGCTGGCGCCAACGGCGACCCCGGTGCCCAACCAGAAGACCCGCTTGAACACGCCCTACTCCTTCCGCATGCGCCGAGCGGCGCGCGAGGCGCCGCTGCGGATCGCGACCGTCTTGATGACCGGGGCCGACAGCGCCCGGTAGGCCAGCTTCGAGGTGGCGTCGACCGTGGCCGAGATCGACTCCGCGCTCCCGACCAGTCGGTCCACGCGGGCCAGCTCCTCGTTGGCCTCGGCGAGGGCCTCGGCCATGTCGTCGATGAGCGGCAGCGCCTGGGCGTTGAGCTCGTCGAGCGTCCTCGTGACCCGGCGCACCGCGACCAGGATCCGCTGGAGGGCGAACAGCACGGCCACGACGGCGACGATGCTGCAGCCGGTGACGATGACCATCGCCAGGTCCGCGGCGGTCACGAGTCGTCCCCGTCGGTGGGCGTCTCGTTCGGTTGGCGCAAGCGAGCCATGCGGTCTGCGATCTCCCGTTCCCGACCGTGCTGCGTGGGTTGGTAGTACCGGCGACCAGCCACCTCCGGCGGGAGGTACTGCTGGTCGACCCACCCGCGCGGGTCGTCGTGAGGATACTCGTACCCGTCGCCGTGGCCGATCGCCTTGGCGCCCTGGTAGTGCGCGTCGCGCAGGTGGGCCGGCACGCCCGACGACGGTCGGTCGCGGACATCGGCGCGCGCCGCGCCGATGGCAGTGGTGGCCCGGTTGGACTTCGGGGCCGTGGCCAGGTGGATCACCGCCTGGGAGAGGTTGAGCTGGGCTTCCGGCAGGCCCACGTACTCGACGGCCTGAGCGGCAGCCGTCGCCACCAGGAGCGAGAGCGGGTCGGCCTCGCCGATGTCCTCCGACGCCAAGATCACGAGCCGCCGGGCGATGAAGCGCGCGTCCTCGCCGGCCTCGAGCATCGTGGCGAGCCAGTAGAGGCCGGCGTCGGGATCGGAGCCCCGGATGCTCTTGATG
>CAZCVS010000407.1:0-1320 GCA_964501845.1 uncultured Iamiaceae bacterium | reverse complement strand
CTCTTGATGAAGGCGGAGATGACGTCGTAGTGGTCGTCGCGGCCGTAGCGCAGCGCCTTGGTCCCCAGCGCCGACTCCGCGTCGGCGAGCGTCACGACCGGCTCGCCACCCTCGGCGCCGGCGCGCTGCTGGGCGAGGGCCACCGCCACCTCGAGGCTGGTCAGGGTGTGGCGGCCGTCGCCGTTGGCCCGGGCGGCCAGGTGGTCGACCGCGTCGTCGTCGGCCGTCGCACCCTCGGCGGCGAGGGCCTTGGCGATGAGCTGCCGGGCCGCGTCGTCGTCGAGCGAGCTGAGGCGAAAGAGGGTGGAGCGGCTGAGCAGCGGTGGGTTGACCTCGAAGTAGGGGTTCTCCGTGGTGGCGCCGATGAGCACGAGCAACCCGCTCTCGACCGAGGGCAGCAGGGCGTCCTGCTGGGCCTTGTTGAAGCGGTGGACCTCGTCGAGGAACAGGATCGTCCCCTGGCCCCGCTCCCCCAGGCGCTGCTGGGCCCGGGCGGTGACCTCCCGCACGTCCTTCACCCCGGCCGTGACCGCGGAGAGCGTCTCGAACGCCTTGGCGGTGTGGCCGGCGATGACCTTGGCGAGGGTGGTCTTGCCGGTGCCCGGCGGCCCCCAGAGGATGACCGACGACAGCCGGTCGGCCTCGATCAGCACCCGCAGCGGCCGCCCCGGTCCGATCAGGTGGTCCTGTCCGACGATGTCGTCGAGCGTGCGGGGCCGCAGCCGATCCGCCAGTGGCGCCCGGCGGGCCAACTGGTCCTCGACCGAGGAGGAGAACAGGTCGTCAGCCACGGGTCACGTCGGTGCGCCGTCCTCTCGGGCTTCGGACGTCTCCTTGATGGCGAGGAGGCGGTCCAGCTTGGCCTCGACCCGGGCCAGGTCGTCAGAGTCCACCACCCGCATCCGCAGCCCCGCCAGCTCGCGAGCGAGGTAGTCCAGGTCCGCCTTCACGTCGGCACCCCGGCGTCGGTCCTCCAACGCCTCGACGCGGTCGCGCTCGGTTTGGCGGGTCTCGGCGAGCAGGATGAGCGGTGCCGCGTAGGCGGCCTGGACCGAGAACAGCAGGTTCAACAGGATGAACTGCCACGGATCGAACCGCCACCCCTCAGGTCCGAACGAGTTCCAGCAGATCCAGACGATGACGGCCACGGTCTGGATGACGAGGAACCGGGCCGTGCCCATGGTGTGGGCGATGCGCTCGCTGAAGCGCCCGAAGCCCTCCGGGTCGTAGTACGACCCGAACCGATCCCCGTAGCGGGGAGTCGAGAGGTCTCGCTTGGACCCACGGCGTCGGAGCGACAGTGACACGCGCCGAAGCTAC
>CAZCVS010000406.1:0-3078 GCA_964501845.1 uncultured Iamiaceae bacterium | reverse complement strand
TAGGTGGTGGCGTCGATCGCCTCGATCCACCCGAACGACACGAGCAGCACGGCCGCGGCGAGGCGCGTCCGCCAGCCGAGTGCGATGGCCAGCCCCGCGGCTGCCGTCGTCGCCACCAGGACGCGGATGGCGACCGGGCCCGGCTGCGGCACCCAGCCCAGCCACAGGTAGGTGAAGCGATGCGAGGGGCCGGCGTAGAGCCGGTCGGTCCACCCGTAGGCCCAGGTGCGCACGGCGCTGAGCACCACGACGAGGCCCAGCGCGACCCGCAGGACGGCCAGTGAGGCGCCGTCGACGCGCCGGCCCGAGCGTCGGGCCACAAGCACCCCATCGAGTTGGACTTTCGCGCTGCTACCCATCGTAGTTAGGCTTACTTTACATGCAGTCCGACAAGGAGACCTGAGTTGACGAAGCATCGAATCCTCCGCCAGGTGGCGGCCGCAAGCGCGATCACCGCGCTGACCGTGGGCATGGTCGGGTGCGGAAGCGACACGGACTCCTCCGCCGACAAGACCACCACCACCGTCGCCGCGATCCCCGCCCTCAGCGAAGAGCAGGCGACCGCGGCGGCCACGACCTACGCCGACCTGGTGTTCGCGTCGTACACCGACACGGTCGAGGCCGCGACCCGGCTGCAGAGCGACATCGCGGCGTTCACCGCCGACCCCACCGATGCCACCCTGCAGACGGCCAAGGAGTCCTGGTTGACCGCTCGCGACGCCTACGGCCCCACCGAGGCCTTCCGCTTCTACGACGGCCCCATCGACAACCCCGATGACGGCCCGGAGGGTCAGATCAACGCCTGGCCGATGGACGAGGTCTACGTCGACTACGTCGCCGACGACCCCGAGGCCGGGATCATCAACGACATCGAGGGCGTGCCGGAGATCACCCGTGACGTGATCGTCGAGGCCAACGAGGAGGGCGGCGAGACCAACATCTCCACCGGGTGGCACGCCATCGAGTTCCTCCTCTGGGGCCAGGACCTGTCCGAGGACGGCCCCGGCGAGCGCCCCGTGACCGACTACACCACGGCGCCCACCGCCGAGCGCCGGGCCCAGTACCTCACCGAGGTCACCGACCTGCTGGTCGAGGACCTGTCCGGTCTCGCCGCCCAGTGGGATCCGGCCGACGGCGAGTACCGCGCCGAGTTCCTGGCGGATCCGGAGCAGGCCGTCTCGAGCATCCTGCGCGGCATGGGCGCCCTCTCCGCGGGCGAGCTCGCGGGCGAGCGCATCGCCGTGGCCTACGAGACGAAGGACCAGGAGGACGAGCACTCGTGCTTCTCCGACAACACCTCGGCCGATGTCATCAACAACGCCATCGGGATCGAGCGGGCCTACACCGCCGAGTACCCCGGCGTGGACGGCCAGTCCCTGTCCGCGGTGGTCGCCGAGATCGACCCGGAGCTCGACGCCGACCTCACCGAGCAGCTCGCGGCCAATGTGGCGCTGGCCGTGTCCCTCGATGAGTTCGGTACGTTCGAGGAGATCATCCGCAGCGATGAGGACAGCGAGGGACGGGTGCAGATGTTGCAGCTCATCGAGGACCTGCAGGCCCAGGGCGACGCCATCGCCGCCCTCGGGGCTGCGCTCGGGTACGAGATCAGCCTCGAGATCTGAGGTCACGGATGGGGAGCCCGACCGGGCGGCGCGCGGCGCGAGCGATCCTCGCGCTCGCGCTGCTCGGCGGGCTCCTCGCTGCGTGCAGCGGTGCGGGCTCGGACGGCGAGCGTCCGCCACCGCCCACCGATGCCGCGCTCGCGGCCCAGGGCGGCGAGCAGGGCACCGTCGACAACAAGGGCTCGTCGGCCTTCGCCCAGGGGATGCCGTCGCTCGACAGCAAGCAGCGGCGGGACTTCGCCGTGGGCAACAGCTTCTTCAACCAGAACTGGGTGATGGCCCCCGCCTCCACCGAGGGGCGTGATGGCCTCGGCCCCATCTTCAACGCTCAGTCCTGCTCGTCGTGCCACTTCCAAGACGGCCGGGGCCGGCCTCCCGAGGACGCCGAGGACCCCGAGCGCGGGCTGCTGATCCGCCTCAGCGTGCTCGACGACGAGGGGGATCCGCAGCCCCACCCCGTGTACGGGAGCCAGTTCCAGGACCGGTCGATCCGCACGGTCCCGCCCGAGGGCTCGGTGCGCATCGAGGTGACCGAGCAGGCCGGCACCTACCCCGACGGGACCGAGTACTCGCTCGGCGCACCCGCCTACGCGCTCGTGACGCCGAAGGGCGAGGAGATCGCCGACGTGGTCCTCTCGCCGCGTGTGGCGCCCGCGATGATGGGCGTCGGCCTCCTCGAGAACGTGCCGGCCTCGGTCATCGAGGCCCAAGCTGATCCCGACGACGCCGACGGCGACGGCATCTCGGGGCGTCCGCACCACGTGGTGGACCGGGCCACGGGCGACGAGGTCCTGGGCCGGTTCGGCTGGAAGGCCGCGGTGCCGACGATCCGCGACCAGACGGCCGAGGCGTTCGCCAACGACATCGGCATCACCTCCGAGGAGGTGCCCGGCCAACCGTGCACGGCGGCGCAGACGGCGTGCACCGAGGCTCCCGACGGCGGCGATCCGGAGATCGACCGCAACAAGGTCGACAAGATCGAGTTCTACACCCGGACCCTCGCCGTCCCGGCCCGGCGTGGCGTCGGCGCCCCGGACACCACGGCCGGCCAGGCCGCCTTCACCGAAGTCGGGTGCACCTCGTGCCACACCGCCGAGCTGCGCACCGGCTCGGAGTCAGACATCGCCCCGCTCAACGACCAGGTCATCCGGCCCTACACCGACCTCCTCCTCCACGACATGGGCCCCGACCTCGCCGACGACCGGCCCGACGGCGAGGCCTCGGGCTCGGAGTGGCGGACGGCGCCGCTGTGGGGCATCGGCCTGGTCGAGACCGTCAACGGCCACACCCGCTTCCTGCACGACGGGCGCGCCCGGTCCCTCGAAGAGGCGATCCTGTGGCACGGTGGCGAGGCCGAAGCGGCCCGCGAGCGGTTCACGAAGCTGTCCGCCGACGATCGACGTTCGATCCTGACGTTCCTGGAGTCCCTGTGATCCGTTCGCTCCCCGCGCTCCGC
>CAZCVS010000405.1:0-3079 GCA_964501845.1 uncultured Iamiaceae bacterium | reverse complement strand
AGTCCGTCGGGCGCCTCTACGCCGCGCTCGAGGAGCTGGGCGAGGCCGACAACACCATCTTCGTGTTCCTCTCCGACAACGGCGCCTCTCGCGAAGGCGAGGCCATGGGCACCACGTCGTACTTCCGGTCGCTCATCTCCAAGGTGGTGACCGACCTCGAGGACATCGACTTCGACCGGGCCCGGATCGACCTGGCCGGCGGTCCCCAGACGCTCGTCCACTACCCCCGAGGCTGGGCCATGGCGTCGAACACGCCGTTCCGCCTCTACAAGATCAACACCCACGCCGGTGGCCACTCGGTCCCGTTCATCTGGCACTGGCCCCAGGGAGGCAACGGCGGTCTGCGGGACCAGTGGGCCCACATCACCGACCTCCTCCCCACCCTGTGCGAGCTGAGCGGCGTGACCCGCCCGGACGAGCGCAACGGCATCGCGCTCCAGCCGATCGACGGGACGAGCCTGGTGCCAGTCCTCGCATCGAGCGAGGCCGCGCACGAACGAGGGGGCCAGCTGCTGGAGATGGCCGGCCATCGCGGCTACTACGAGGGCGACTGGGAGATCGTGAGCCGTCACGTGCCCCTGACCCCGTTCGGCGACCACGAGTGGGAGCTCTACGACCTGGCCCACGACCGTACGGAGACGACGGACCTCGCGGCCGAGCACCCCGACAAGGTGGCCGAGCTGGCCGCCGCCTGGGAGGCGGCCGCCCGACGCAACCAGGTGTACCCGCTCGACGAGGGGTCACGGCTCCGCTACGTCATCCGTCCCGACTTCGACCTACCGCTCCAGGAGCCGGTCCGCATCGTCGCCGGCACGCACACGCTGGAGCGCTACCGCTCCCAGATGCTGATCCAGTGGCGCTCCTTCGACGTCGACGTGGAGCTGCACCACCACACCGGCGACGCCGGGATCCTGTTCTCCCACGGCGACCAGGGTGGCGGGTACTCGCTCGCCATCGAAGAGGGCGGGGAACTGGTCTTCACCCACAACGGCTACGGCGTCATGAACGAGCTGCGCTGCGGGCCGGTCCCCGACGGCGCCGAGCACATCCGACTGTCGATCGAGGCCCCCGGCAGCTGGCGCTGGAACGCCTCGGTCGCTGTCAACGGCCAGGACCGCGCCCGGCGCGAAGACCTCGTCATGCTCGGCGCCATGGCCCCCTTCGAGGGCATCAACGTCGGCATCGACCGCCGCTCCCCCGTCAGCTGGGCCGTCCACGAGGCCCACGGCACCTTCCCGTACTCCGGCAACCTCGTCGCCGTGACCTACACGCCCGGTGAGCCCGCCCCCGACGCCGGCACCAACTTCCTCGACCTGCTCCGGGAGATCGGCCTCGCCTACGAGTAGTCGGCCGACGCGCCGATGACCGGCGGGTTGGGGTGGCCGGCTGCCTCGCAGAGGGCTACGTAGAAGTCGAGGATCATCTTCGCGTCGATGACGAGGTCCACGTTGCCGTCGGCGTCGAGGTTGAGGTTGGCGCCGTAGATGGCGAACCAGACATCGGTGACCTCGGTGTTGGTGTCGGGGACGACCAAGGTGTGCTCCGATCCGGCCGGCTCGAACAGGTAGCTCCCCGCGGTGTTCACGTCCTCGTACTCCTCGTACTTCCACGAGCCCGACTGCGTGAAGGCGAACACCTGGCCGGTGTGCTTGTGCTTCTGAACCCTGCTGCCGGGCTGGAAGCGGTTGCGGATCACCCAGAGCCCGTTGGGGATGTCGACCTGCAGCACCTGGAGCTCGATGCCCTCGTCGATGGTCACGAACGGAAGCTCGTCTTGGCCACGGTGCAGTGCGGTGGGGATGTCGATGATCGTCATGCCCAAAGCCAACCACGTCGGCCGATACTGTGCCTCCGCGATGCCCGAAACGAACGTGTCAGACACTCCCTTGCACATCGGCCTGGTCCAGTGCGGCCACATCCACCCGGACCTGGTCCCCGAGCACGGTGACTACCCCCAGCTGTTCGACGACCTGCTCGGGCCCCACGGCATCGAGCTGACCACCTTCGATGTCGACCACGAGCAGTTCCCCGATGACCTGGACGCGTTCGACGGGTGGATCATCACCGGTTCGGCCAACTCGGCCTACGACGACCTGCCGTGGATCCAGCAGACCGAGGACCTGCTGCGCACGCTCATCGCGCAGGAGGCACCGATGGTGGCAGTGTGCTTCGGCCATCAGCTCCTGGCGCAGGCGATGGGCGGCACGGTGGCCAAGTCCCCCGACGGCTGGGGCGCCGGCGTGCACGCCTACGAACTGGTGGTCGAGCCGGCACCCTGGATGGACCCGCCGGCCCACGGGACCCTGCGGCTGATCGCCAGCCACCAGGACCAGGTGACCGAGCTCCCCGACGGGGCCGTCCTGGTCGCCCGCACCGATCACTGCCCGGTGGCGGCCTACACGCTCGGCCCGGCCGCGCTCGCCATCCAGCCCCATCCCGAGTTCACGGCCGCGGTGTCTCGCGGGCTGGTGGAGCGACGCCGCGACCGCATCGGAGCCAACGCGTCTGACGCGGCGCTCGCCAGCCTCGACGAATCACTCGACCGTGATGTGCTCGCCGCCTGGATGGCAGGTTTCCTTCGTCACGTGCTCGACCGGGCCTGACCGACACGACGGGACCTTCGGCCCTGCTCACGGGCTCGCCAGATCCGCGAGGATGGGGTATCCGCTGACAAGGAGCACCCCCGAAATGAGCGACGACATCGTGGTCGGCATCGATGGATCGACCCACGCCTCACGCGCCCTGTCCTGGGCCCTCGACGAGGCAGAGCGGCGCGGCTGCCGGGTCCGGGCCGTCCTCGCGTGGTCGTACCTCGGAGGGCCCGACAGCCCCCTCGTGGCGGGCACCACCGAGGCCGACGCCAAGGCCCTGCTCGATGAGATCGTGGACGACGTCGCCAAGGATCGCTCGAGCCTGGTCGACCGCGTCGCCGTGAACGACCTCCCGGCCGCTGGCCTGCTCGACCAGGCCAAGGACGCCTCGCTCGTGGTCGTCGGCTCCCGAGGTCGCGGCGGTCTGAAGGGCCTGCTGCTCGGATCGGTGAGCCGGACCGTGGTCGAGCGCTGCCCGGTGCCCATCG
>CAZCVS010000404.1:0-3082 GCA_964501845.1 uncultured Iamiaceae bacterium | reverse complement strand
GGCTGGCGGTCGGCCCGGAAGTCCTCGTCGCGGTAGCAGCGGGCGATCTGGAAGTAGCGCTCCAGGCCCGAGACCATGAGGAGCTGCTTGAACAGCTGCGGGCTCTGGGGCAGGGCGTACCAGGAGCCGGGCTGGAGGCGGGCCGGCACCACGAAGTCGCGCGCCCCCTCGGGCGTGCTGCGGGTCAGCGTGGGCGTCTCGACCTCGACGAACCCGTCGCCCAGCAGCACGGCGCGGGCGGCCTGGTTGACATCGCTGCGCAGCCGGATGATGGCGGCGGACTCGGCCCGGCGCAGGTCCAGGTAGCGGTACTTGTAGCGGACCTCGTCGGAGACCGGCGTGGTCTCGTGCTCCTCGATCGGGAACGGCAGCACGGCCGACTCGCTGAGCACCTCGACCGCGGTGGCCTCGACCTCGATCGTGCCGGTGGCCAGGTTGGGGTTGTCGTTGCCCTCGGGCCGGCGGGTGACGGTGCCCACGATGCGCAGGCAGAACTCCGAGCGCAGCGGGTGGGCGACGGCTTCGTCGTGGATGACCACCTGCACCACGCCGCTGGCGTCACGCAGGTCCAAGAAGGCGACGCCGCCGTGGTCGCGGCGCTTGGCGACCCAGCCGCACAGGGTGACCTCGCTGCCGATGTTCTCCTCGGTCAGCTCCCCGGATCGGTGGGTGCGCAGGCCGGCGGGGCTGGTCATGAGACGTCCTTCGAGGATTCGGTCTTGGGGGATTGGGCGAGGAGGGAGGCGAGGTGGGCGACGAGGTCGGCGCGGGCGATGGCGTCTTGGTGCTCGCCGAAGGCGGCGCGCAGCGGGCGGACCGTGGCCGTGCCGTCGGCCACCTCCTGGTCGCCGACGATGACGGCGTGGCTGGCGCCGGAGCGGTCGGCGGCCTTCATCTGGGCCCGCATGCCCTTGCCGTCGAACGCCCGGTCGCAGCGGATGCCAGCCGCTCGTAGTTCCGCAGTAAGTGCGCCGGCGATGCGCCGATCGTCGGTGACGTCGACCACGAACACGTCGACCCGGCCGGTCGGGCCGGGGAAGACGCCCTCGGCGTCGCAGGCGATGAGGAGGCGCTCGATGCCCGAGCCGAAGCCGATGCCCGGTGTGGGAGGACCACCGAGCTCTTCGACCAGGCCGTCGTAGCGGCCGCCGCCCAAGATGGTGGCCTGGGCGCTGTCGACCAGCGACGGCACGAACTCGAACGTGGTGTGGGTGTAGTAGTCGAAGCCCCGCACCAGCCGGGGGGCCAACGCGAACGGGATGCCCGCCGCACCGAGCCCGGCGGTGACCCGCTCGAAGTGCTCCGCGCTCTCCGGCGAGAGGTGGTCGGCGATGGCGGGCGCATCGGCCGTGGCCCGGCGGGTCTCGGTCCGCTTGGAGTCCAGCACCCTCATAGGGTGGCGCTCGACCTTCTCGCGGTCCTCCTCGGCCAGGTCGCCGATGCGCTCGGTGAGGAACGAGCGCAGCACCTCGACGTAGCGGACCCGGTCATCGGCGGTGCCCATCGTGTTCAGCAGCAGCTCGACCTGGCGCATGCCGAGGGCCTGGAGGAACTCCCAGCCCAGCGTGATGACCTCGACGTCGACGTCGGGGTCGGCCGAGCCGAGCACTTCGAGCCCCACCTGGTGGTGCTGGCGGAACCGACCGGCCTGCACGTTCTCGTAGCGGAACGCGGGCGTGGCGTACCAGACCTTCCAGGGCGACGCCGGCTGGTGCTGGACGAACGCCCGCACCACCGAGGCCGTGCCCTCCGGGCGCAGGGCGATGCGGCGGCCGCCCTTGTCGTCGAAGTCGTACATCTCCTTGCGCACGGCGTCGGCGCCCTCGGACTCCCGTTGGAAGACGCCGATCTCCTCGAACATGGGCGACTGGAGCAGCCCGTAGCCCGCCCGCTCGACGGTGGTCGCATAGGCCGCGAGCAGGCGTTCCCACCTCGCCGACACCGGTGGCAGGACGTCTTGGGTCCCCTTCGGTGCCTGGAACTTCGCTCGTGCCATGAGGGGTCGAGAGTACCGCCCACTCCCCCACCCTCCCGAACCTGAATCGAACTTCGTAGGTCACGATGCCCGAACGGGCGCTCTCACCTACGAAGTTCGCCGGGGTTGGCGTGGTTCGGGGTGGTTCAGCGGCGCTGAGGGGTGGAGTGGTCCCAGTCGGCGAGGAGGGTGCGGATGGCGGTGATGACCAGGAGGGGCTGGTCGAGCATCGCGTGGTGGCCGGCCTCGGGGATCTCCACCACGGGGGCCACCCGGCCGAGCTTCTCGTACATCGACTCGCCGATGTCGGGGGTCACCAGGCCGTGCTCGGAGCGCAGGAGCGCGAAGCGGCACGCCACCCGGGGCAGGTACGGCAGGGCGACGGCCCGGATGGGAGCGGTGAACGCGTTGAACAGGTTGTGGTCGAACTTCCAGGACCAGCCGCCCTCGACGGCGTGCAGCGAACGGCGGGCCACGTGGTGGATCACGTAGTCCAGGTCGTGCTCCTGTGGCGGCACCGTGCGGAACCGCGTCAGCGCCTCCTCCGCGCTCGGGTACACCTTGGTGACCCCGAAGGCCTGGCGCGCCTGCGAGGCGCCCACCTCGGGGTCGGGCTCGGCCACCGGCGAATCGAGGACCACCACGCCCGCCACGCCCTCGGGGTGGAGCGCCGCGGTGGCGATGGTGACGAAGCCGCCCATGCTGTGGCCGATGACGACGGGCGTCCCGTCGATGCCGGCGTCGGCGGCCACCGCCATGACCTCGGCCGACCACTGCTCGAGGGAGTACTGCTCCCGATGGTCGCTGTCGCCGTGGCCGGACAGATCGACGGCGACCACCCGGTACTGGCGGGAGAAGGTGGCGGCGACGTGGGTCCACCAGTGGGCGTGGGCGGCACCGCCGTGGACGAACACCAGGCCCCGGCGGCCGGGCTCGCCCCAGGCCAGGTAGTGGATGCGAGCGCCGTCGACCTCCACGTGCTCGTCGAAGAACGGCGTGTGGAGGGCGCGACGGAACCAACCGGGCGCATCGTCGGCGATGAAGGAGTCGATGTCGTCAGCCATCGAACGGGACCGTAGACCAGCGCCCGCGCCCCGTCAGTCGCCG
>CAZCVS010000403.1:0-3106 GCA_964501845.1 uncultured Iamiaceae bacterium | reverse complement strand
GGGTCGTCGCCATCGCCGCCCTCGACAACCTCACCAAGGGCGCCTCCGGCGGCGCGATCCAAGCCGCCAACGTCGCCCTCGGCCTCGACGAGACCGCCGGCCTCCCCCTCGTCGGCCTGTACCCATGATCGTGGGAACCTCGAATTGGGTCACTACCCCGCACCAGCGGCGGTCAACTGACCCAATTGCGCAGACGGCCGGATCCCTTGCCCGAATTGGGTCAGTTCCCCGCTCTCTGGACGGTCAACTGACCCAGATCCACCGATCCATCGAGGAAACAGCATGAGCGTTACGGCAGCGAAGGGGTTCGTCGCCTCAGGCGTCCACTGCGGGGTCAAGCCCTCGGGCGACCTCGATCTCTCGCTGGTGGCGACGGCGGACGGGAGGCCCGTTCCCGCAGCGGCGGTGTTCACGGACAACAAGATGACGGCGGCACCGGTGCTCACCTCCGACGCCCACCTGGCGCACACGGGTGGGCGGGCGGCGGCGGTGATCTTGAACTCAGGGAACGCCAACGCCGCCACCGGCGCGCAGGGCAAGGCCGACGCCCAGGCCATGTGCATCGCCACGGCCGAGCAGCTGGGCTGCGACCCGCACGAGGTGCTGGTGTGCAGCACCGGGCTCATCGGCATCCCGCTGCCGATCGAGACGATCCTCTCCGGTGTCCCGTCGCTCGTCGCTGGCCGCCGGGCCGGCGGGGATGTCGACGCTGCGGAGGCGATCCGCACCACGGACACGGCCCGGAAGGTGGCGGTGGCGCCGATCGGGGAGAGCGGTGCCGTCGTCGGCGGCATGGCCAAGGGGGCGGCGATGCTCAGCCCCAACATGGCCACGATGCTCGCCGTGCTCACCACCGACGCCGAGGCCACGAACGAGGAACTCCGGGAGATCCTTCGTGGCGCCGTCTCGACCAGCTTCAACATCCTCATGACCGACGCCTGCCGGTCCACCAACGACACCGTGATCCTCCTGGCCAGCGGCGAGGCCGGCCCGGTCGACAACAACGAGCTGGCCATGGCTGTCGGTGAGGTCTGCGCCGACCTCGCCAGCCAGATGGCGGGCGACGCCGAGGGCGCCACCAAGGTGGTCAAGCTCACCGTGACCGGCGCCGCGACCGCCACCGACGCCGAGGCTGGCGCCCGGAAGATCGCGGCGAGCGCCCTGTGCAAGTGCAGCTGGTTCGGCCAGGACCCCTACTGGGGTCGTCTCGCCAGCGAGCTCGGCGTCGCCGGCATCGCCATGGACCAGGAGAAGGTGTCGGTGGCCTACGGGGACATCACCGTCGCCGCCGGCGGCATCACCATCGCCCACGATGAGGCCGCGGTCGCCGACCACATGGCCCAGCGCCACCTCGAGATCACCTGCGACCTCGGCCTCGGCGACGGCCAGTTCACCGTCCTCACCAACGACCTCACCCACGAGTACATCGACGAAAACACCGGCGGCTCCTGAATCAGTCTTGCATGAACATGCAGATACCTGCATAGACTCTCGGGATGGCTGACGAGAGGTACGTGGATCCGCAGACGTTGGCGGAGATCGATCCCTCGACGCGTGCCGCGATCCTGGTGGAGGCGTTGCCGTACATCCAGGCCTTCTCGGGCAAGACGGTCGTGATCAAGTTCGGTGGGAACGCCATGGTCGACGAGGCCTTGGCCCACTCGTTCGCCGCCGACATCGTCCTGCTGCGGGCGGTCGGGTTCAAGCCGGTCGTGGTGCACGGCGGCGGACCCCAGATCGGCGATCTGCTCGACAAGCTCGGGATCGAGACGCAGTTCAAGGACGGTTTGCGGGTCACCGACGCTGACACGCTCGATGTGGCCAAGATGGTGCTCACCGGCAGTGTCAACGCCGACATCGTCTCCGCCATCAACCAGCGCGACCGGGTGGCCGTGGGCCTCTCGGGCGAGGACGCCGGGCTGATCACCGCCGAGCAGCGCCACGTCGACCTCGGGTACGTGGGCGACGTGGTCGAGGTCGATCGGCGGATCCTCGACACGCTCCTGGCGGCGGACTTCATCCCGGTCATCTCGACCATCGGATCCGATCACGAGGGCCAGTCGTACAACATCAACGCCGACACGGCGGCCATCGCCGTCGCCGCCAGCCTGGAGGCGGAGAAGCTCATCTACCTGACCGATGTGCCCGGCGTCCTCACCGATGTGAACGATCCGGCCAGTCTGATCAGCCGCCTGTCGACGGCGCGGGCCAAGGGCCTCATCGCCGATGGCGTCATCGCCGGCGGCATGATCCCCAAGATCGAGGCCTGTCTCGACGCGGTGGCCGATGGGGTGGGCTCGGCCCACATCCTCGATGGCCGCATCCCGCACGTCGTCCTGCTCGAGCTGCTGACCGACGCCGGTGTCGGCACCATGATCACCCGGGCCGACGGAGCCATCGGATGACCACCGCGACGGGCACCAGCCCGCTGATGCCCACCTACCCGCCGCCGCCGGTCACGTTCGTGCGCGGCCAGGGCTCCCGGCTCTGGGACGACCAGGGCAAGGAGTACCTGGACCTGTTGTGCGGCCTGGCCGTCACCGGGCTCGGCCACAGCCACCCCGCCGTGGCCGACGCGCTGAGCGAGCAGTCCCGCACCCTGTTGCACACCTCGAACCTGTTCGGGACCCTGCCGGGGCCCGAGGTGGCTCGTACCCTCGATCGGCTGCTGGGCGGTGGCGGTCAGGTGTTCTTCACCAACTCCGGGGCCGAAGCCAACGAGTGCGCCATCAAGCTGGCCCGCAAGTGGGGTGGCCGCGGCAAGCACGTGGTGGTCAGCACCCTGGGCTCGTTCCACGGCCGCACGCTCGCCACCCTGCACGCCACCGGCCAGCCCCAGAAGTGGGAGGCGTTCCAGCCGCTGCCCGAGGGCTTCCGCCACGTGGCGTGGAACGACCTCGACGCGCTGGCCGACGCCATCGACCCCTCGGTCGCAGCGGTCCTGCTGGAGCCCGTCCAGGGCGAGGGCGGGGTCAACCCGGCCACCACCGAGTACTTCGCCGGCGTCCGGCAGCTGTGCGACGAGCGGGGCCTGCTGATGATGGTCGACGAGGTCCAGACCGGCCTGGGTCGGACGGGGGAGTGGTTCGGCCACCAGCACCTCGGC
>CAZCVS010000402.1:0-3112 GCA_964501845.1 uncultured Iamiaceae bacterium | reverse complement strand
GTGTGGAAGAACTCCTCCTGGGTCTCCTTGCGGTTCTCCAGGAACTGGATGTCGTCGACCAGCAAGACGTCGACCTCGCGGTAGCGGCGCTTGAATTCGGCGGAGGTGTTGAGGCGGATGGACTCGATGAACTCGTTGAGGAAGGTCTCGCTGGTCACGTAGCGGACGACGTAGTCGCGGTAGTTCTCCTCGACGTAGTGCTTGATGGCCTGGAGCAGGTGGGTCTTGCCCAGGCCGGCGTCGCCGTAGATGAACAGCGGGTTGTAGGAACGGCCGGGCTGGCCGGCCACCGAGAGCGCGGCCGCGTGGGCGAACTGGTTGGAGGGGCCCCGGACGAAGTCGTCGAAGGTGCGGGTGACCGGCGCGGCGTCGAGGCCGGGCGGCGTGGCCCGGTCGTCCGTGGTGCCGTTGGGGCGCGGGGCGCCGGCGCCGTTGCTGCCGAGCTCGGTCGGACGGGCGCCGACGCGCTCGTCGAAGGGATCGGCCACCGTCGAGCTCTCGCCGGCGTGGGGCCGCACCTCAAGGAGGATGGACAGCCGTTGGCCGCACGCATCGCGGACGATGTCCTCCACCAGGGAGAGGTACCGGCCCTCGACGCGGTCCTTGACCACGGCGCTGGGCACCGCCAGACGGAGGATGTCGTCCTCGACGTCGATCTCGGTGATGTCCTGGAAGGTGGATCGCCAGACGGCGTCGGAGACCTGGGTCCGCAGGGACTCCTGGCAGCTCGTCCACAGGTGCTGTCCGTCTCCCACCTGGTCGAACCGTCCTTTTCCGGGGCGTTCCACAGCCGGGTCCACACCTGTGGAAAAACATATCGGTCCCAGAAGCACCACGGGGCGCTTCCGGGTTTGAGGGTGACGCCTCCGGCCGCTCGGGAGCTCCGACGACCGCTCTGGCAGGGGCCGGACCGTAGCACCGTCACGGGGAGGGCGCGCAAGGGCCGAGCTCGTGAATTCCGCCCGGCAGGTCAGCACGGGTGCGGGCCGCGATTGCCCCGTGGTGTGACGGGGACGTAGCGTTGCCCGGATGGCTCCGCGCGCTTGCGCCGGAGCTGCCAGTCGATTCGAGCGGCCGCACTCCTGGTGGCCGCCTGAGCTGCGCCTGCCGCGCAGCTCCTGAGGAGGATAGAAGTGAAGCGCACCTTTCAGCCCAACGTCCGCAAGCGGGCCAAGAACCATGGCTTCCGCAAGCGGATGTCCACCAAGGCCGGCCGCGCCGTGCTGCGGAACCGCCGTCTGAAGGGTCGGGCCAAGCTGTCGGCCTGATCCGCCCCGTCCGCGACCGCCGCACCTTCGTGGCGTTGCGGGCGCGTGGGATCCGCGTCCGCCGTGGTCCGCTCGCCCTGACCTTCCTCGCCGAGGGGGGTGATGGCGGTCCCCAGGTGGCGTACGCGATCACCAAGCGGGTGGGCGGTGCAGTGGAGCGCAACCGGCTCCGGCGCCGCCTGCGGGCGGTGTTCGCCGAGCTGGCGGCCGGCGCTCCGGGCTCGGTCCCCGATGGTGTGCTGCTGGTCTCTGCTGGTCCGGATGCATCCGGTCGAGACCCCGAGGAACTGAGGAACGACGTGAAGAGGCTGCTCGCCGCACTCGAGACCCGCCGGTTCGGCGGAGAGGCGCCATGAGCATCGCCGCGCGCTCCATCCGGCGTCTTGTGCTGTTCTACCAGCACGTTCGTGCCGGCCGACCCTCTCCTTGCCGCTTCCAGCCGACCTGTTCCTCGTACGCCATCGAGGCGCTCGAGGTGCACGGAGCCGTCCGCGGCTCCTGGTTGGCCATCCGCCGCCTCGGCCGCTGCCACCCCTGGGGTGGGCAGGGCTGGGACCCGGTGCCCGAACGCTCCGACCGGCGCCACGATCATCATCACGAACGGACGATCGCCTGATGTACAACCTCATCGCGAAGCCGCTGGAGTTCTTCTACGGCCTCTACCCCAACTACGCCGTCGCCATCTCGCTGCTGACGCTGTCGATCATGATCTTGCTGTTGCCCCTCACCTTGAAGGGCACCCGGAGCATGTTGGCGATGCAGAAGCTCCAGCCGGAGCTCAAGAAGATCCAGACGAAGTACAAAGACGATCGTCAGAAGCTCAACGAAGAGATGATGGCGTTCTACAAGGAGAACAACATCAACCCGGTGTCGGGCTGCCTGCCGCTGCTGTTGCAGATGCCGGTGTTCATCATCTTGTACCGCACGCTGTTCGAGATGTTGAACCGGGCGCCCTGGGGCTACGACATGGGTGCCGCCTCGGTGCGAGCCACCACCAACATCGACGGTGGCGCCGGCGCCGGGATCTGGGAGCAGTTCGGCTACTTCTGGCCCAAGCACCTCTCGGAGACGTCGCAGCTCTACCTCGACCTGCACAGCACCCGGGTCATGGAGGCCTGGGGGATGAACCTGGCGGAGTCGGCGCAGAAGGCGTTGCGCGAGGGCATCGGCCACGCCGCCCCGTACGTCATCTTGGTCCTGCTGGTGACGGCGACGTCGTACTACCAGCAAAAGCAGGTGTCGGGCCGGAACACCGCCACGCAGATCAACCCGCAGCAGCAGATGCTGATGCGGATCATGCCGCTGTTCTTCGCCTTCATCTCCTTCACGCTGCCCGCCGGCATCGTCGTCTACTTCCTCGTGTCCAACGTCTTCCGGGTCGGCCAGCAGGCCCTGATCACCCGCACGATGTACCGCGACGACGATGGCCCCGTGGCCACCACCGGCCGGGAAAGTGACAAATCGTCAACAAAGTCTTCTGCTTCGGCAGAGAAGCCCAAGGGGTTCTTCGCCCAGATGAAAGAGATCGGGCTCCCCAGTCCCACCGCAGCCGCCGACGACGCCAAGGCCACCAAGGCCAAGGGCGCGTCTGGCTCCGGTGCCAAGACCAAGACCACGTCGGGGTCATCGGGATCGAAGAACGCCACCACCACGTCGACCAAGTCGACAGCCGGACCGAGTCGTGCGGCACCATCCGCAGCGAACCGGTCGAAGGCCAAGAAGAAGAGGAAGTGATCGCCTGTGCAGTGGGTTGAGACCACAGGGCGCACCATCGAGGACGCCAAGGAAGCCGCGCTGGACCAGCTCGGCATCGACGAGAGCGAAGCAGAGTTCGAGGTGATCGA
>CAZCVS010000401.1:0-3134 GCA_964501845.1 uncultured Iamiaceae bacterium | reverse complement strand
TCGAACGTGGTCTGCAGGTGCTCGTCGGGGTTCTGGTGCAGCCCGCCGCAGATCTCGGCGTACATCCGAGCGACGCGCGCCGGCGTCTTCAGCAGCCCGTCGCGGGTGGGGTCCTCGCCGATGGCCGCCAGGATCTCCCGCACCGCGGCCTCGATCCGCGGCTGGTCCACGGGGTTGCCGGCGTCCGTCACTGGACCTCCTCCAGGTAGGAGGCGACGTAGGGGAGGTTGCGGTACCGGTCCGCCACATCGAGCCCGTAGCCGACGACGAAGTCAGGTGGGATCCGAAAGCCCACGTACTTCAGGTCGGGGTCCTTCTTCTGAAGGCCCTCGCGGACGAGCAGGGCGCACACCTCGACGCTGGCCGGGTTGCGGGCCAGCAGGTTCTTGCGCAGGTAGGCGAGCGTCAGCCCGCTGTCGATGATGTCCTCGACGATCAGCACGTGACGGCCGCTCAGATCCAGATCCAGGTCCTTGACGATGCGGACGACGCCGCTGGACTTGGTGGCGTTGCCGTAGGAGGACACGGCCATGAAGTCGAACTCCACGGGGAGGGCGATCTCCCGGGCCAGGTCGGCCATGAACATGATGGCGCCCTTGAGCACCCCTACCAGGAGCGGCGCCCGGTCCTGGTAGTCGGCGGTGATCTCGGCACCGAGCTCGGCCGTGCGGCGCTGCAGCTCCTCGGTGCTCACGACCACGCTGCCGATGTGGGGGTCACCCTCGTACGGGCCGGCGGGGGCGTCAGTCATGTGCGGCATCCTGCCATGGCGCGGGGCCCGAGACCGACAACCGCCCCTTGGACCGCGCCACGCGCCACCCGCCCGAGACCTCCGTGGCGACCCGCTCACCCCGAGCCACCTCGAGCACCCGTCCGACCGCCGCCGAGTCGACGCCGTACCCGTCGCCGACGCCTTCGGCGAGCAGCCACGCCCGGACGGCAGCACCGGCGACGGCAACCGGCGCGGCGGCCAGCTCGGCCGCGACGGTGGGGTCGAGCTGGGCCGCGGCCAGGCCGATGGCGGCGTCGACGTCGGCGAACAGGTCGGCCTGGCGCACCAGCACCGGCACCGGGTCGCGCTCGCCGATGCCGGCCAGCAGCGGGAGCAGCTCGTGACGGATCCGGTTGCGCCGGAAGCGCGGGTCGTCGTTCGAAGGATCGTGGACCGGATCGAAGCCCAGCGCGCCGCACAGCGCGACCGTCTCTACACGACGGAGGTCGAGCAGCGGCCGCGCCGTCGTCCGGGCCATGCCGACCGCACCGGTGGGGCCGGCGCCGCGGATCAGGTGGAGCAGCACCGTCTCGGCCTGGTCGTCGGCGGTGTGGCCGGTGAGGACGTCGGGCGGCAGCGCCGCGTAGCGCGCCGCCCGGGCGCGGGCCTCGAGGTTGGGCCCGTCGCCCACGTCGACGCGCTCGCGCCGGAACCCCGCGCCGAGGTGCTCGGCCGCTTCGGCCACGACGTCGGCCTCGGACGCGGACTCGGGCCGCAGGCCGTGGTCGACGTGCACCGCCGTGGCGTGGCACCCGGCGGCCACGGCGAGCGCCAGCAGGGTGAGCGAGTCGGCCCCGCCGGACACGGCGCACGTGACCTCGGTCCCCGCGGTCGGGAACGTCGCGCGGCCCAGCAGCTCGCCCACCAGCGGGTGGGTGAGGTCCGGCGGCCCGATCAGGCCGCGACGGTGGGCACGACGCGGGCGATCCACGCCTGCGGGTCCCGGATCTCGTCGATGCTCGGCAGGTTGGCGGGATCGATCCAGGCGATGTCGAGCAGCTCGGCGCCGCCCTCGCGCTCGACCGCCTCGATGAACCGCTCGCCCTGCTCGTACTGCTTCATCTTGGCCTCGAGGCCGATGAACTTCTGGAGGAACTTGGCGAAGGGGTTGGCCTGGGCCCGACGGGCCCGCAGCACCGCACCGAAGCGCTCGGCGCTGGGGATCTGGTCAGCGCCGGCGCGGTCCATGGTGACGTCGCCGTGGCCCTCGAGCAGGCTCATCAGCCCGGCCACCTGGTCGAGCACCAGGCGCTGGTCGGGCGAGGCCAAGATGGCCATGACCCCGCCGTCGTCGAGCGGGTTCTTGCCGCTGCGCGCATCGGCGGCGAGGCGTCCCAGGGCATCGAGGAAGCGCTTCGGGTCCGGATCCACGGCATCGACGGTCTGACCGACGAGACCGAGGAAGTGCTCGCGCATCCAGGGGATGCCCGTGAACTGCGCCCGGTGCGTGACCTCGTGGAGGGCGAGCCAGTGGCGGAACTCCCGCGGCGGGAAGGCGAACTTCTTCTCGAGGCCGATGATGTTCGGGCCCACGTAGTACACGATGTCCTGGTCCTCGGGGTTCTCGTCCTCCACGACCAGCAGGTCGTACTGGCCGAGCACCCGCGACGACATCCAGCCGAGCACCATGCCCATCTCGGCAGCGGCGATGCGGCTGGCGACGGGGGCGAACGGGTTCGAGGACAGGTTCTCCTCGAGCCGGTTCGTGATGGGCCGCAGCAGCCGCTGGAACGAGGCGATGTTGGCGCGGACCCAGCCCTCGCGGTCCGTGACCCGGGCCCGGGCGAGACCGGACGCGCTGCGCAGACCGGTGGCCTCGGCAACCTGCTGCTCGGCGAGCGCCGTCAGCTCGTCGAAGTCCGTCGTGAGCGAGGCGTAGTGGTACGACTCCGCGAAGGGCTCACGGCCGGCCGCCCTGACCGCGACCTTCTCGGCCAGCGCCCAGTCGACGGCAGCAGCCACTGCTGGCTCAGTCCTGGCCGCGTGGCGGGTACTTGGGCTTCACCACGTTGTTGAGGTAGCCGACGACGATGGCCACGCCGAAGAGCACGGCACCCAGGGTGAGCGGCACGGCGATCCAGAAGTGCCAGACGTTCGCGAACAACATGGGGACGATCCTACGGTCGGACGGGGCGGGCGCGGAAAGCGGGCACGGTCAACCGGGCTGCTGCTCGCGCTCGAGGGCCTTGGCGATGCGGGCGCGGAGCGGCTCGGGCACCTCTTCGAAGCACCGGCTCTTGACCACGATGCGCAGCTCGGCCTCGAAGTCGTAGGCCTCCAGGCACGGCGAGCAGTCGTCGAGGTGCCGCTGGATGTGCACCCGGTCGTCCTCGGTGAGCTGACCGTCGAGGTAGAGGTACAA
>CAZCVS010000400.1:0-3134 GCA_964501845.1 uncultured Iamiaceae bacterium | reverse complement strand
GCCTCCTCCGCAGGGGTCAGCTCGATCAGGCGGCGGATGTCGGCATCGACCGCAGCGGCGACTCCTTCCCGTACGGCTGCCTCAGGCGAGTCGGCGCCGACCGCGGGGATCGCCGAGCCGGCCGCGGGGTACGCGGCGACAGGGTCCCCGTCGAGGCGGATCTGCTCGGCGATCGAGTGGAGGGCGCTGACGTACCACCCGCCACCGCGCTCGACGGCGACGAGACGGGTGCCGGTGAGCTCGATCTCGTCATCGTGGGCATCGCCGACGTTCTCGCCGGCTTCCTCGTTGCGGTCGATGACCTCCTGCACCACGGGTCCGATCGGCATCTTGGACAACTGGGTGCGCGAGGAGATCCGCCCCGCGGTGATGTCGACGGCGTAGGTCTTGTCATCGAGCGGAGTGGCGTGGAGCTGCAAGTCCTCGACGGTCAGGTCGATGCCGTCGACGGCACGGAGGTCGAGTCCGTCATCGGTCACCTCCACGCGGCGGGCCTCCTTCGCCGTGTGCTCCAGCGCATCGACGAGGATGCGCCGCTCCGTGGGCTCGAGGGACTCGGCCACACCGATCGCATCCTGGCGGTCCACCGCCTCGAACAGCTCCTGCACCGCGTCTTCGGCCGACGCGGCACCGTCGCCCTCGGTGAGCGCCACGATGCCGAACCCGACGGCGGCGACCACCAGTACGCCTGCTACCGCGGTGAACGCCACCTTGGTCCGACCCCGCCGCGGCGGCGCCTCCGCGGGCGGCGGCGCCAGATCCTGGAGCGGTTCGTCCATCGGCGAGGCCCCGTGCGCTGGGTTCTGGTCGTTCATC
Source organism: uncultured Iamiaceae bacterium (assembly GCA_964501845.1). GTDB lineage: Bacteria > Actinomycetota > Acidimicrobiia > Acidimicrobiales > Iamiaceae > Aquihabitans. Next base: position 2,318 of record CAZCVS010000400.1, on the reverse strand, counting down.
GCTCGTCCCTTCCTCGCCGGCTCGAGATCAGGCCGACCGTCCCCGTTCCCGCCGACACACCGCCGACGACGATCGCCACCGTCACTCCCCAATCGGCACGATCGCCGGCCGCCTGGAGGCCGAAGCCTACGACCAGCACGACCACGCCCACCACCACCCCCGCCGCAAGCCCTGTCCGACGCCAGCCGCGCACCAGCGCGAACAGGCCGACGGCGGCCACGAGCGGAAGGAAGGCCCACCCCACCCGAGCCGCGGTGGCCGCCGCTCCCTCGAAGACCCCGAGGCGCTCGGCCGTGCGCACCAGTTCGTGGCTGTTGCGCCGCGCCTCTCCGCTGCGCAGCCACGGGGCGAACGTGACCGCGACGGCAGCGACCAAGGCCGCCCCGGCGATCACGTCCACGATCCGAGCCGTCTGCTCCCGCCTTCCACCGGCCATCAGGTCGAGAAGGTCCCGTGACCGAGGCGAGCAGCACGCGGGCGCATGATCTTCACGGGGCGACGGTATTCGCCGTGTGGTCCTCCCGCGCGGCAGGATCGTTGCCGTCCTCGCTGAGAGGCACCCGTTCGTCTACCTCCAGGACCGATCCCCATGAGCGAAGCAGCAGCAAAGGCGTTCGAACTGTTCCAGGCCGATGTCGGCAACGACGAAGGCACGGGCGAGTGGTTCCAGGTGACCCAGGAGCAGGTCGACCAGTTCGCCGATGTCACGCGGGACCACCAGTTCATCCACGTCGACCCCGAGGCGGCGAAGGCCACGCCGTTCGGCGGCACGATCGCCCACGGGTTCCTCACCTTGTCGATGCTGACCCACCTCTCGGCGGGCACCAGCTCCGGCCCGTCCAACCCGGCCAAGTTCGAGGGCTTCTTGATGGGCGTCAACTACGGCTTCAACAAGGTGCGCTTCGTGAGCCCGGTCAAGACGGGCGCTCGCATCCGGGCCCGCGCCATCACCTCCAACGTGGAGCTCAAGGGCAGCTCGATCGACGTCACCCGCAACTTCACCGTGGAGATCGAGGGCGAGGACAAGCCCGCCCTCGTCGCGGAGTGGGTGACCCGCACCGTCTACGCCTGATCCGTCCGTCGCCCGGGCGACGTGCCGGGTCCCGCCGTGGCCGTCAGCGGTCGCGCATGCCTTTGCCGGGGTCTCCATCGGTGATCGGTACCCTCGCGTCGTGCCGGTCCCGCTCACCCTCGCCGTCGTCGATCAGCCGCTGACGGTGGCGCGGCTCGCTGCCGACGCCGCGGTCCCGCCCTGGCTTCCCGTCACCGGGTTCACGTGCGTCGCCCGGACCGACGACGAGCTGTCCATCGTGTGCGAGTCGTCGGCCGTGGAAGCAGCGGGTGCCAGGGCCCCGGCCGAGTCGGGTTGGATCGCGCTCCAGCTCGAGGGTCCGTTCGAGTTCAGCCTCACCGGGATCCTGGCCTCGGTACTGGACCCCCTGGCTGACGCTGACGTTGCCATCTTCGCCATCTCGACCTTCGACACCGACTACGTGCTGGTGAAGCAGGCCCAGCTCGACGATGCGGTGGCCGCTCTCCGAGCGGCCGGCCACCACGTCCGACTCCCAGGGGCCTGACCCAGTCGGCGAAGGTACTGCGCTGCGGTCCGAATGCGGGCGGTCCGGGCGCGGGCCTGGCAGGCTCAGGTCATGACCGACGACACGACCACAGGGACCAGCGACGATGCGCCCGTCGAGCGCCTCGAGGTCGCCCGGCTGATGCCGTCGGATGCGGCGGCGGTCTTCGCCGTGCTGAGCGACCCGCAGGGGCACGTCGACATCGACAGCACCGGGATGCTGATGGACGCCACGGGCGAGCTGGTGACGGCGGTGGGAGACACGTTCGTGGTCCACATGGACCGCGAGGCGCTGAACGACTACCCGCTCGGCCTCTACGACGTGACGGTCACCATCGAGACGTTCGAGCAGGACCGGGACATCTCCTGGAGCATCACCGGCGAGATCAAACCGCCGATCGGTCACACCTACGGGTACCGGCTCGAGCCGACGGAGGGGGGCACGCTCGTGACCTCGTACTACGACTGGTCGGACATCGACCCGGTGTGGCGGGAGGCCGCCATCTTCCCGATCATCTCCGAAGGCGCCCTCCGGGCGACGCTCGGCGTCTTGGACCGCACCGTCCGCCGCTCGCGCTGATCGGCTCCCGGTTGAAGTCGCTCGGCCTCATCCTCAACACGCTCGCTCGGGCCGACAACCGGTCGAGCATGCGGCTGTTCCTCCGCCTCCTCGGCCTGCTGGTGGCGATGGTGGTCGTGTTCAGCATCAGCTTCCACTGGATCATGGCCCGGGAGGGCCAGA
>CAZCVS010000399.1:0-3136 GCA_964501845.1 uncultured Iamiaceae bacterium | reverse complement strand
TATCGGCAGAACCAGCCGCTCCGGAAGATCCAGCGCATCCCGTCCCAACGCCGAGTCAAGCTCCAGACCCACCGCCACGAGCTCATGGTGGAGCTGGCCGAGATGGACCGGCAACTCGAGGTCTTGACCACCCGGCGCATCGAGGTGCTCCGTGGTCTCGACGCCGTGCGCAACGACCTGTGGCCGCGATGGCCACACCGTGCGGGCCGCCAACCGCCTGATGCTGAGGAGCTTCCGATGCCTCCGGCGCACCCCGAAGCGATCGAGCTCTGGGGACGAGGCCTCCGCGCTTGTTGCCGGGCCATCCTGCGCACCCACGGACGCCTCGAACTGCGGGCGCTCCATGCCCTCTTGCACCACTACGGCTACGCCGTCTACAGCGCCACGCCTACCAAGGCCCTCGCTGATGCCATGGGCCAAGAGGTCCACCGCGGCCGGGTCCGGCGCGTCGCCCGCGGCACCTACGAGATCGACCCTGAGGCACCGATGAGTCGGTGGCGCGCCGACGATGAGCCGGACTTGATCGACCCCGCACAAGCGCTCGATCCCGATGCGTGGCCCGACGCACCCGGATCCGCGGCAGCGCTGCGACCGTGGCCACCGGAGGACGACAGCAGAGCCGACGGCCGAGGCGACGGCAAGGATGCCGGCGGGGACGAGTGGGAGAACGAGTTGGACACCGCGCTGAGCGGCAAGGATCTGGTTCATGGACACCGCCCAGATCGACATCGACGCCCCCGCCGAGGCGGTCTACGACCTCGTCGCCGACATCACGAACATGGGCCGGTGGTCTCCGGAGTGCTACCGGACGGCGTGGGCCGGCGGTGCGACCGCGCCGGTCCCCGGGGCCCGCTTCAAGGGCTGGAACCACACCAAGGTCCTGGGCGTCCCCGCCAAGTGGTCCACCACCAGCACGATCCGCCAAGCAGACCGCGGTCGGGCCTTCAGCTTCGACACCAGCCTCTCGGGCGCTCGGTGGACCTACCGCTTCGAACCGTCGGACGACGGCACCGGCTGCACGGTGACCGAGACCCGTGAGGACGCCAATCCGAACGTAGCGGTGAAGCTCCTCTCCCTGCCCCTGGAAGGAATCCGTCGCAAGCAGCTCACCGAGGGCATGCAGATCACCCTCGAGCGCCTCAAAGCCACAGCCGAGGCCCCAGGCGTCTGAGCCGACGCCTGACCGCGCCCCCGCCACTCGGCTCGGCTCGGTCAGGACGTGGCGACGGTCCGCGTGTCGCGACCACTGCGCAGGATCGTGCCGGGCAGCTCTCCGGTGGGCTTGCCCTCCGCCACCACGACGGTGCCGTTCACCAGCACCCGGGTGACGCCGATGGAATCCGCGGTGAGTCGGGGCGAGTCGCCGGGGAGGTCGTGGACCAGCTCCGCCAGTTCCGAGCCCACCGTCTCCGGATCGACCACGACGATGTCGGCGTGGAAGCCCTCGGTCAGCGTGCCGCGCCCCTCCAGCCCGAAGAGCTCGGCGGGGACCTGGGTCATGAGCTGCACGGCTCGCTCGAGCGAGACCAGCTTGCGGCCCCGCAGGGTGTCACCGAGGAACCGGGTCGGGAACGGCGCCCCGCACATGCGGTCGAGGTGCGCCCCGGCGTCGGACCCGCCGAGCATCGCCCGATCGTCCGCCCACGTCTGGCGGCGCAGCTCCCAGGACGCGTCGTCGCCATCGGGCGGGATCGGCCACAGCACGGTCCGCAGCTCGTCGGCCACCACGACATCGATGAGGGTGGCGAACGCGTCCTGGCCCCGCTCGGCCGCGAGCTCGCCGACCCGCTTGCCCTTCAGCCCGTCGTTGGCGTCCGAGTACGTGTCGCCGACGATGTAGTTCTCGAAGTCTGCGAGGCGCTTGAACACGCCGGCTTCGGGCGACCGGGCCTGCTCCAGCATCCGGGCCTGGACCTCGGGCTTCTGCAGCTCCACGATGCGTTCGGGCACGGGGAGGCCGAGCACGTCCTTCCACCCCGGGATGAGGAACAGCCCGCAGTGGTTGAGGAAGCTCATGTTCATCGGGACCTGGACCGGCAGGGTGAGGGCCACGATGCGTCCGCCCTTGGCGGCCGCGACGTCGCCGGCCGACAGCTGGCGCGGGATCCGCGTCGGCTCCCGGGAATCGATGGTCAGCACGTTCCAGTTGAGCGGCCGCTTGGCAGTGGCCGTCATGTCGGAGAAAAGCTCGATCTCCTCGTCGGAGAACTGGTCGAGGCAGCCGTCGGTCATGGCCTCCAGCGTCGTGCCGGGGTGCTGCTCGACGACCTCGCACAGCGCCAGCAGCTCCTCGTTGGTGGCCCAGCGCGACGCGACCGGCTGCCCGTCGCCGTCGGAGTGGGTGCGGCTGAGCGTGGTGGAGAACCCGAGGCCGCCGGCCTCGATCGACTCGGCGAGCAGGGCCTGCATGGCCGCGACCTGCTCGGGCGTGGCCTCCTCTCCCACCGACGACGGGCCCATCACGTAGCGCCGCAGCGCGTTGTGACCGACGAGGAACCCGGCGTTCACGCCGACGCGGCCCTCGAGCCGGTCGAGGTACTCGGCGAACGTCTCCCAGTTCCACGGCACGCCCTCTTCGAGCGCCGCCACCGACATGCCCTCCACGCTGGCCATGAACTCGCGGGTGTACGCCGCGTCTTCGGCACGCAGCGGTGCCAGCGTGAACCCGCAGTTCCCGCCGATGACCGTCGTGACCCCGTGCACGTTCGAGGGCGACGCGCCGCCGTCCCAGAACAGCTGGGCGTCGTAGTGCGTGTGCGGGTCGATCACACCCGGGATGACCAGCTGGCCCGTGGCGTCGATCACATTGGCGGCGTCCTCGGCGATCTCGCCCGGCGGAGCGATCGACACGATGCGCCCGTCGCGCACAGCGACATCGGCCGAGCGTGGCGCAGCACCGGTCCCGTCGACGACGGTGCCGCCCGTGATCAGGTGGTCGAGCATGGATTCCTCCGGCGGTTTCTGACGGACCGTCAGATCGTATCGGCCCCGTCCCCGTCCGGCATCCCCGAGACGGGAGCGGCTCCGTTCGGCACCGTCACCGCCCCTCGGTATGGTCTCGGTGACACCTGACCCCTCCTCACGCCGGAAGCCGCGCCATGACCGACACCTCGAAGATCATCTACACCCACACCGA
>CAZCVS010000398.1:0-3137 GCA_964501845.1 uncultured Iamiaceae bacterium | reverse complement strand
GTCCGGCGAAGGCGTGCAGCAGGCCCTGCTCAAGATCCTCGAGGGCACCACCGCCTCGGTGCCGCCCCAGGGCGGGCGCAAGCACCCGCACCAAGAGTTCATCCAGATCGACACCACCAACATCCTCTTCATCTGCGGTGGTGCGTTCGCCGGCATCGAGAAGATCATCGAGCAGCGCGCCGGCGCCAAGGGCGTCGGCTTCGGGGCCGACATCCGCCGGGTCGAGGACAAGGACCTGGGCAACCTCCTGCAGCAGATCATGCCGGAGGACCTCACCAAGTTCGGCCTGATCCCCGAGTTCATCGGCCGCCTCCCCGTGGTGGGCGTGGTCGACCAGCTCGACCAGGCCGCCCTGGTCAAGATCTTGGTGGAGCCCCGCAACGCCCTGGTGAAGCAGTACCAGAAGTTCTTCGAACTGGAGAACGTGGAGCTGGAGTTCACCGACGATGCCCTCCAGGCCATCGCCGACCAGGCGATCCTGCGGGCCACCGGTGCCCGTGGCCTGCGGGCGATCCTCGAAGAGGTGCTGCTCAACGTCATGTACGACCTGCCGAGCCGCACCGATGTCGAGAAGTGCGTGATCTCCGCCGAGGTCGTGCTCGAGAAGGTCAACCCGACCCTCGTGCCCCGCCAGAGCAGCACCCGGGCGCCTCGTCCCCGCCGCGCCGCCAGCTGATCGGTTCGTCGGCTCGATCCGTATTCGCCTCGGCGACCGGCGCGCGTCCACCTAACAATCGACGCCGTCTTGCCGACCGAAGACCTGATGGCCATGGAAGCGCGTGATGTGATCGACATCGTCTTGCTCTTCGAGCAAGCGGGCATCGACATCTGGGTCGAAGGCGGCTGGGGCGTCGACGCGCTGCTCGGTGTGCAGAACCGTGACCACGGCGATCTCGATCTCGTGGTCGACGCGGCCCGGTCAAACGACACCCGGCAGATGCTGGCCGGGATGGGTTTCGACGTCATCTTCGAGGACGCGCCGGGACGTTGCTCGTTCATGGATGCCCGAGAGCGGACCATCGACATCAGCTTCGCGGTGGCCGACCGCTACGGCGACCGGTGGAACATCAACCGCACCACGGGTCGAGGCGAGCCCGACTACCCGTTCGACGGCTTCACCTACGGCTGGATCGGCGGCCACAAGGTCGCCTGCCTCGGCCCGGAGACCCAGGTCGCCCACCACCTCGGCTACGAGGTCGAGGAGGTCGACCGCTTCGACGTCGAGCTCCTCCGCGAGCGCTTCGACACCGCGATCCCCGACCCCCTCCGAGCCGTCGGCCGCTGACCCCAACACCCGAACTTCGTATGTGAGAGCGCCCATCGGGGCGTTGTGACCTACGAAGTTCGCATTGGGTTGGCTCCACCCCCCACGAACTTCGTATGTGAGAGCTCCTGTTCGGGCGTTGTGACCTACGAAGTTCGATCGGGAGCGGGTTGGTGGGCGCCGGTAGCGTGGCGGGACCGTGAACCTGACCACTGCACTGCGCTACCTCGACCAGCACACCAACCTGGAGGCTACGGCCGGACGGGCCGAGGGCCTGTCGCTCGAGCGGATGGAGCGGCTGGTGTCGGTGTTGGGTGACCCCCAGGACGCCTACCCGGTGATCCACATCACGGGCACCAACGGCAAGGGATCGACGGCGCGGATGATCACCGAGCTGCTGGCCGCTACCGGCCTGGCCGTAGGCACCTACACCAGTCCCCACCTCGAGGCGATCGGGGAGCGCATCTCGCGCAACGGCGAGCCCATCAGCGACGACGAGCTCGGCGCCGCCATCGGCGGGGTCGCCGCGGTCGAGGAGGTGGCCGGCATCACGCCCAGCTACTTCGAGATCCTCACCGCCGCCGCCTTCTCGTGGTTCGCCGAGGTGGCCGTCGACGTGGCGGTCGTCGAGGTGGGGATGCTCGGCCGCTACGACGCCACCAACGTCGCCGACGGGATCGTCGCCGTGCTCACCAACGTTGGCCACGACCACACCGACGGCCAAGGGGCGTGGCGGGAGGCCATCGCGGGGGAGAAGGTCGGCATCGTCAAGGACGGCGCCACCTTCGTCTGCGGCGAGACGTCGCCCGAGCTGCACGACCTCCTCGCCGGCACGCCCGCGGCCCGGACGTGGTGGCGGGGCAAGGACTTCGACTGCGACCAGCACGTGCTCGCCCTCGGCGGACGGTCCATCACGCTGCGGACGCCCAACGGCGCGGTCGACGACATCCACCTCCCGCTCCACGGCGAGCACCAGGCCGACAACGCCGCGATCGCCCTGGCCGCGGTCGAGGCGTTCTTCGACCGGGCGCTCGACGAGGACGTGGTCCGGGAGGGGTTCGCCAAGGTCACGGTGCCAGGGCGGTTCGAGGTCGTCCACCGGGAACCGACGGTCGTGCTCGACGCCGCCCACAACCTCGACGGTGCTCGTGCCAGCGCCGCCACCCTGCGCGACGAGTTCACGCTGCACGGCACGCTGATCATGGTCGTGGGGTTCCTCGGTGGGCGCGACCCGGCGGAGATGCTCGACGCGCTAGGCGCGCGAGACGCCGGCTTCGTCATCGCCTGCACGCCGGATTCGCCTCGAGCCATCCCCGCTCCCCAGGTGGCATCGGCCGCATCGGGCCTCGGCATCGTGGCGGAATCCGTATCCTCGACCGAAGAAGCCCTCGCCCGCGCGCTGGGGCTCGCCGGTCACGACGACTTCATCCTGGTCACCGGATCGCTCTACGTCGTCGGCCCCGCCCGCACCTACCTCCGCACCCAGGCAGACGCCCCGTGAGCACCCCCACCGTCGACATCACCAAGATGAAGCCCAACGACCCGTGCTGGTGCGGCAGCGGCTACAAGTTCAAGCGCTGCCACAAGGCGTCCACCGACCGGGTGATCGCAGGAGCCATCAGCGCCAAGCGCCCGGTGCCCGACGAGATCGAGCGCCCCCACTACGCCGAGCACGGCGGCACCGACGACCGCGACGAGCCCATGGTCAAGCCGCCCGAGACCATCGAGCGCATGCGCCGGACGGGCAAGGCGGCCGCCGCCATCCTCCGCGAGGTCGGCGCCGCCATCGAGCCCGGCATCACCACCGACGAGCTCGACGCGCTGTGCCATCGCCTCTGCATCGAGGCGGGCGGCTACCCGAGCCCGCTCAACT
>CAZCVS010000397.1:0-3139 GCA_964501845.1 uncultured Iamiaceae bacterium | reverse complement strand
TCAGGTCGTCATCGGCCATGGCGTGCTCCTCGGAGACGGCGGACGTGTTGCACGGTACCGGCCCGCCGGAACCGGATGCTTCACGGAGCCTCACGCGTCGATCGATCCGCGGGTGGCGCGGGCACGTCACCGCGAGGCGTCCGGCGGTAGGCCGCCATGCCGAGGAGGGGGAACAGGATCACCGAGATCATCCCGGCCCCCACGAGCGCGGCGGCCGTGGACGGGCGCATCTGGTCGGCTTCGACGCCCAGCGTGGTGATGGCCACGACCAGCGGCAGCGCGGTCGCGGAGAAGTACACCAGCGCTCGCCGGTCGTTGGGATCCGGCAGGTCCTTGCGGTACATGCGCACCGGCAGCCCGCGGACCACCAGGAACGAGGCGAGGAACAGCGGCACCATCACCATGGCCTTCACGCTGCCGGTCAAGGCCTCCAGGTCGTACGTGACGCCCGTGACCACGAAGAAGATCGGGATGACGTACCCGAACGAGACCGCCTCCAGCTTCACCTCGACCGTCTCCACCTCCTCTTCGCCCGCGCTGCTGAGGAAGAGGCGGTAGATCATCCCCGCCGTGAAGGCACCGAGGAGGAAGTCGAGGCCGAGCTCCGCCGCTACCCATGCCAGCAGCGCCACGAGGAGGAGCGCGAGGCGGACGTAGAGCTGGCCGCTCGAGCGGATCGTGGCCCCCACCGCCGCACGCATGCGGCTCTCGCCAGGTCGGCGCGCCCAGATGAACACCAAGATGGCGACGGCGACGAACACCAGCAGCGACTGAACGGCATCGGTCGGGCTCGAGCCGCTCAGGACGAGGGCGATGGCGATGATCGGGCCGAACTCCCCCACCGAACCGACGGCGAGGACGTGCGTGCCGAGCTTGGTCGGGAGCAGGCCGGCGTCGCGCATGATCGGCAGGAGGGTGCCCAGCGCCGTCGTGGTCAGCGCCAGGCCCACGAAGAGCTGCGAGATGACCAGGCCGGTCAGGTGGAAGACGAGGGCCAGACCAAGGCCGAGCACGATCGACGTCGCCCAGCCCATGGAGGCCAGGCGCATCGGCTCTCCCTTCAGCCGCTGCGGATCGAGCTCGAACCCGGCCATGAAGATCAGCGTCGCCAGCCCGAGGTTGGACAACAGCTCGATGGGCGGCGTGATCGCCACCAGGTCCAGCACCTGTGGACCGATGATGATCCCGAACAGGATCTCCAGCACCAGCGCCGGAACTCGCAACCGGGGAACGGACGCCGCGATCAGCGGGGCCACGAGCGCCACCGCCAGGATCAGCAGCAGCGTCCCATTGGCGTCCTTCACCCCATGCCCCTCGCACTCATCCCGGCCCGGGAGCCTACGACCTGCTCCGATCGGCACCGATCACCGGCCGCTATCACCGGCCGCGAGCGGGGCCGCGCCTGCGGTCAGCCGAACGCCGGCGTGTCCGGACGCTGGGGAGGCGGTGGAAGGTCGTCGAGCCGCCGCACCACCTGCTGCGGGCCCTGCCTCGCCAGCACGTCCCAGGAACCGAGCGGGCGGCCGACCGACCGTTCGACGGAGACCACGATGACAAGGGCGAGGCCCGACCCGACGAACGGTGCCAGCACGACCACCGGGTGGATGCGCATCATGATGGCGGCAATCGCCGTGCAGAAGCCAGCGGACGCACCTGCCGCTCCGCCGTAGACCACGGCGGCCAAGAGGTCGGCGCGCCGGGTGAGAGGCCCCGCTCCGCCTGCTGGCTCCGCGCCGATGCCGCGCACACGTGCCTTCGTCCACACCACGACACCAAGCACGATCGCCGCAAAGGCCGCGATCGTCCAGGCAGTCGACCGGAAGCCTCCGTCCAACGGCGGATCGTCGAGCGCCACCCAGGTGATGGGCGCCGACAACGACCCCACCGTCGCGGCGACGGCAAACGGCTGGACCCAGACGTTCTGGAACGTCGGCTTCACCCAGGCGACGGTCACCTCACCGGGAGGAAGCGGGCGCCCATCGTCTCCGAGGCCGTTGGCAGCGAGGAGCGCAGCACGCCAGGTGCGACGCCGGAACACCAGGAACCATGCGCAGCTCAAGATCGTGAAGAGCACGCCAGCACTGAGGACGATGGCGAGCTCAGTCCCGTTCCAGGCGCGGGTGAGGTTGAGCGCCAGAAAGAACGAGTAGATCCAGAACCAGCCGTTGCCCCAGAACGCGCACTGCCACGCGAACGACCGCCGCCGGAGCTTCGTCACGAGCCATGGCCGCCACTCCAGCGGTACCGCCGGACCGCGACCCGCCCAGTCGGGTCGGCGCGCGGTCGAAACCGCGCTCCAGACCCGCAGCGGCGGCGTGCCCCGACGCCGGGCGTGCAGACCGGCGCGCACGAGGTCGAGCCTCGACCGCAGCGGCAGGCGCTCGACATCGGCCGGCACCTGGTCGAGGACGAGGCCCACGGCCTCCTCGCCGCGAACCTCGCGCAGCCACTCCGGGAACAGGTGCAGGTAGCGACGGGCCTCGGCCTCCACCTGGTCCATGCTCACACCCAGCCCCTCGCCAGGCCGCCGGCGATGCCGAGCTGCGTGGCGGCGGTGCGGGCGACCGAGAGGCGGTGGCGGGTCTCGGCCCGCACGGCGGTGCCGCCCTGCTCGGTGAGGGCGTAGTAGCGGCGGAGGCGGCCGTCGACCGTCTCGGTGCGGGTCGCGGCGACGAGACCCTCGTCGACCAGCCGGTCGAGCGCGCCGTAGAGCGTTCCGGCACCGAGGTTCACCTGGCCCTCGGACAGCTCGGCCACGTCCTGGGTGATGCCGTACCCGTGGCGCTCCCCTGCGCCGAGCGCGACCAGGATCAGGTAGGTCGGCTCCCGCATCGTCGCCATCGCGACATCATGCATCGTTCACCGATGCATGGCAACCCGGAACCGCCACGAACTTTCGATGCGAGCGGTTGGTGTGCAACCACGATCATCGAAAGTTCGACAGCAACCCGAGTGAGCCTCGCGAACTTTCGATGCGAGCGGTTGGTGTGCAACCACGAGCGTCGAAAGTTCGATCGAGGGGCGGCGATCAGGTGAGGTGTTCGACGAAGCGTTCGAGCTGGCGGAGGTTGCGGCACTCGAAGACGTCGTCGCAGTGGGCGCCGTAGTCGCCGACGATGGAGTCGCCGGTGTCCCAGTA
>CAZCVS010000396.1:2786-3157 GCA_964501845.1 uncultured Iamiaceae bacterium | reverse complement strand
GATGGCCGAGCACCCCGGTGCCATGGAGCCCGGCGAGTTCGACCTCGTCGGCTTCTCTGTCGGCGTGGCCGAGCGCGACCAGCTCATCACCGGCGACGACGTCCGCGCCGGCGACGTCATGATCGGCCTCCCCTCGCCCGGGATCCGCTCCAACGGCTACTCGCTCGCCCGGCGGGTCCTGCTCGAGAAGGCCCAGCTGCCGCTCGACGGTCCCGCGTTCGAGGGCGCCCACCACACCCTCGCCGAGGAACTGCTCACGCCCTCGGTCATCTACGCCCCGGCCGTGCTCGCGCTCCAGCGCGCCGTCGAGGTGCGGGCCGTCTGCCACGTCACCGGCGGCGGCCTGGCCGGCACCACAGCATTCACCATCC
>CAZCVS010000396.1:0-2776 GCA_964501845.1 uncultured Iamiaceae bacterium | reverse complement strand
ACCTCACCCGGGTGCTCCCCAAGGGGGTCGACGTCACCGTCGACCCGAAGTCCTGGGAGGAGCCGCGGATCTTCGCCGAGATCCGCCGCCACGGCGACATCGACCAGGCCGAGATGCGCAAGGTGTTCAACCTCGGCATCGGCATGGTCGTGGTGGTCCCGCCCGAAGAGGTGTACCGGGCCCTCGACGTCCTCCGCGGCGCCGGCCAGCGCGCCGTCGAGATCGGCAAGGTCCACAAGGGCAACGGCCAGGTCCACTTCACCGCCTGACGAAGCTCGGTCGGCTGCACGCTCGACTCGGGGGTCGGCGGCTGCGGCCTCGGGCCGGCCCGCGTCGCGGGAGTGCCGGGGACCAGTCATCCTCCGCTGTTCCCGGGCGGAACCTCGCGCCCACGGCGTGAGGGCTTGCTCGCACCTCATCGACCGGTTCGCCCAGCTCGCGGCGAGCGTCCCATCGCTTCTTGTCGTCGTTCGACACCGTAGGGGTGTCATTCTCCGACAAGTTCCGGACGGCCTCTGTTCTTGTCCCGATTCGGCACTGTGGGGGTGTCATCTTCCGACAAGAAGCGATCAGACCCGGGTGCATACGACCAGCCCGTGCGGCGATCCCCTGGGCGCGTGGTTCGGTGACCCGGGTGCACGAGCAGCGACAGATGACGGCTGCGGTGGGATCCGCCTCCCGGGCAGACCGGTCAGGGGCCGAGGGCACCCGTCAGCGGAACGACGTAGGTTCCCGGGCCATGGGGTTCGAGACGGTGACGGGGTACTGCTGGCCGCAATCTGCTGTGGGTGGGGGGACCGTCGGGCTGCACCTGTCGTCGGCTGGTGGTCGGCCGGTGTCGGTGGAGGTGGCGCGGTGCGGGTGGCGGCGCGAGGTGGTGTGGGCGGACACGGTGCCGGCGGACTTCCACCCCACGCCGCACGGCGCGGCGCAGGATGGCTGCGGGTGGCCCGCCGCGCTGGTGCTCGACGTCGATCCGGCGTGGCGCAGCGGGTACTACGAGGTCGTCTTGGAGATCGACCTCGACGGCAAGCGCCGCCGCAGCCATGCGTTCTTCGTGGTCCGACCGCCGACCGGTGCGCCCACGGCTCCGATCCTGCTGGCCCTGTCGACCAACACCTGGAACGCCTACAACGACTTCGGCGGGAACCAGCTCTACACCGGGGCGACCTCGGTGTCGTTCCAGCGGCCGATGGCGCCGGGGTACCTGTTCAAGCCGCCTGGCGCCGGCCGCCGGGTCACCAACCAGGCGCCCTATGACCCCCAGATGACGGCGCACCGCGGCTACATCGCGGCCAACCACCTGTCGCCCTACGCCGGCTCGGCCGGCTGGCCGGACTGGGAGCTGCCCTTCCTCCAGTGGGCCGAGCGGGAGGGCTACGCCATCGACGTCGTCCTCAACGCCGACCTCGCCGAGCACCCCGGCCTGTTGGCGGCCACCGCAGCGGAGGGCGGCTACTCGCTCTACCTGTCGGTGGGCCACGACGAGTACTGGTCCGGGCACATGCGCGACACCGTCGAGGGCTTCATCGCCCGGGGTGGCAACGCCGCGTTCCTCTCGGGGAACACCTCGTTCTGGCAGGTCCGACTGGAGGACCCGACGCCCGAAGGCCCAGCCGCGACCATGGTGGGGTACAAGGGCTTCTTCAAGTCCGACCCGGTGTACGGCACCGACCGCATCGGCGAGCTCACCGCCATGTGGTCCGACAAGGAGATCGGCCGCCCCGAGAACCTCATGACCGGCGTCAGCTTCGCACGGGGCGGCTACCACCGCATCGGCAAGCGGGCGACGAGGGGAGCCGGCGGCTACACCCTCCACCGGGCCGACCACTGGCTGTTCGAGGGCACCGACCTCGACTACGGCGACCTGCTCGGAGCGGAGAGCCGTACCGTCGGCTACGAGTGTGACGGCTGCGACCTCACCTACCGTGACGGCCTGCCGTACCCCACAGGCATCGACGGCACGCCGCTGGACTTCACCATCCTCGGCACCGTTCCGGCCTGCCACTTCACCCGCACCACCGCCGGGCGTCCCCCGCCACCGGACGCGCCCTCCGAGGTGGAGTTCATCGCGGCGCGGGTGAAGGGCGGCGGCCGCACGCCCGAGCACATCGCCCGGGTCGAGCACGGCCACGCCGTGCTCGGCACCTACACGTCACCTGCGGGTGGGGTCGTCGTGACCTCGGGCAGCACCGACTGGGCCCACGGGCTCGCCGGCACCGACCCGGTCGTCGAGCAGGTCACGAGGAACCTCCTCACCCGCCTGGCCGCCCCGCCGCGCTAGTCCTGCCAGCCGATGGCGCACCAGGTGCGCTTGGTGCAGCTCGGGCAGCGCATCCAGTGGCTGTTCTTGCGGCCGGGGACCCAGATGGTGCCGCCCATCCACCGCAGGCCCAGGTCGGTGAGGTTGATGCGGCTGCGGGCCTCGCACGCCGAGCAGGTGACGATGACCGTGCCGGTCTGGCGGGGGCCGGTGGAGTAGAGGGCGTCCTTGCCGTCGCGCGGCGTACCGGAGCGGATGGTGTCGCGCGCCGCGCTCACCGGCGTCTCGAACAGCGCCCGACGGCCCTGGGGGTCGAGCGACCGGCGCCGTCCGCCGCGGGCGGCGTCGTCCTCGGAGGCCATCAGCCCTTGCGTCCCAGCAGCTGGTTGGCCAGCTCTCGGTAGGCCTGGGCGCTGCGCGACTTGGGGGCGTGGGTCAGGACCGACTTTCCGCGAGCCGGCGCTTCGGCCACCTTCACCGACTTGGGGACGAACGGCTCCAGCACCTTGATGT
>CAZCVS010000395.1:0-3227 GCA_964501845.1 uncultured Iamiaceae bacterium | reverse complement strand
TCTGCGGGGCGGACACCAAGCCACGGTACCGGCGCCCCTCGCGGACTGTCGAGAACGCCTCCGTCTCCGACCCCACCCGGTCAGCCGCCGTTCATGGTGCTGACACAGAACCGAGCGCATGGCCGTTTGGCGCGCTGTACGGTGCAGATCCCACCCGACGCAACTGGGCGCTCAGGGTCCGGACAAGGGAGAACCCCCGTGAAGCAACGATCCAGCAGCAAGCTGCTGATCCTCCTCTTCGCCGCCTTCGCACTGATCCTCGCCAGCTGCGCCAGCAGCGACGACGATGACGGCTCCGAGCCCTCCGGCGGCGGCGAATCAGCGGCGACCTGCCAGGGCACGCCCGGTGAGACGCAGGAAGCAGCCGACCTCGGCGGCGACGGTGAAGCCCCCGACGGCTCCGGGCTGAGCGTCGGCCTGGTGTTCGACATCGGCGGCAAGGACGACAAGTCGTTCAACCAGTCGGCCTACGAGGGCATGCTCGCCGCCGAAGAGAACATGGGCATCGAGGGCACCGAGCTCGAGCCCAACGCCGACGGCTCCAACCGTGAGGACCTCCTCCGGCAGTCCGCTGAAGGCGGTGCGGATCTCGTGATCGGCGTCGGCTTCAACTTCTTCGACCCGCTGACCGCCGTGGCCGCGGACTACCCCGACACCAAGTTCGCCATCATCGACTCGGTCGTCGAGGCCGACAACGTCGCCTCCGTCACCTTCGCCGAGGAGCAGGGCTCGTACCTGGTCGGCGCCATCGCCGCCCAGTCCACCGGATCCGACACCGTCGGCTTCGTGGGCGGCGTCGAGACCGAGCTCATCAAGAAGTTCGAGGCCGGCTTCACCGCTGGCGTCGAAGAGGTCAACGCCGACGCCACGGTCGAGGTCAAGTACCTCACCCCCGACGGCGACTTCAGCGGCTTCAACGACTCGGCCAAGGGCCAGACCGTCGCCTCCGGCCTCTACGACGCCGGTGCGGATGTCATCTTCCACGCCTCCGGCGGCTCCGGTGCCGGCGTGTTCGCCGCTGCTGCCGAGGCCGACCGCCTCGCCATCGGCGTGGACTCCGACCAGTACTTCCAGGTCGATGAGGCCGAGCAGGAGTGCATGCTCTCCTCGATGCTGAAGCGGGTCGACGTGGGCGTCTACGACACCATCGCCGCTCTGGCGAGCGACGAGTTCGAAGCCGGCGTGCAGGTCTTCGACCTGTCCAACGGCGGCATCGACTACTCGCTGGCCGGCGGCCAGGTGAAGGACCAGGCCCAGATCGACGATCTGAAGCAGCAGATCATCGATGGGGACATCGAAGTCCCCACCGCACCCTGATCACCAGTTGAACTGATCGAGACCCGGGACCGGTCCGCCGGTCCCGGGTCTTGGCGTTTCCGGAGGCTGCCGTGACCGCTCCCACCCAAGACCCCCCCGCTGCGACCCCGGATCCCGGGGCGCCTCCGGCCGTCGAGCTGGTGGGCATCGTCAAGCGGTTCCCCGGCGTCGTCGCCAACCGCGACGTCAACCTCCGTGTGGCTCCGGCCACCATCCATGCCATCGTCGGCGAGAACGGCGCCGGCAAGAGCACCCTCATGAAGATCCTCTACGGGATGCAAGCTCCCGACGAGGGCACCATCTCGGTCGACGGCAACGTGGTCTCGTTCAAGAGCCCCAACGACGCCATCGACGTCGGCATCGGCATGGTGCACCAGCACTTCATGCTCGCCGACAACCTCACGGTCATCGAGAACATCGTCTTGGGCTACGAGCCCCGGCGCTCCTTCCCACTCAACTTCCTGGTCGACACGGCCGCCGCCCGGGCCCGCATCACCGAGCTCGGCGCCCGCTACGGCCTCGCCGTCGATCCCGACGCCCTGGTGGAGACCCTCGGGGTCGGCCAGCGCCAGCGGGTCGAGATCCTCAAGGTCCTCTACCGCGGCGCCACCACGCTGATCCTCGACGAGCCCACCGCCGTGCTGGTGCCCCAAGAGGTCGACGAGCTGTTCGCCAACCTCCGCGAGCTCAAGCGCGAGGGCATCACGATCCTCTTCATCTCCCACAAGCTCGATGAGGTCCTCGCCGCCGCCGACGACATCACCATCATCCGCGCCGGCTCGACGGTCGCGACGGCCAAGCCCGCCGACGTCACCACCAAGCAGCTCGCCGAGCTGATGGTCGGGAGCGAGCTCCCGACCCCCGAGACGCGCGAGTCCACCGTCACGGACCAGGTCGAGCTGTCCGTGCGGGACGTCGGCATCGCCCACATCGGGCTGCGGCCGACGCTCTGCGAGGTCTCGTTCGACATCCGCCGCGGCGAGATCGTGGGCATCGCCGGCATCGAGGGCAACGGCCAGACCGAGCTGATCGCCGCCATCCTCGGCCTCATCGACCTCAATGAGGGCGCCATCCACCTGGCGGGCGAGGACATCACCCGGTGGTCCACCCGCCGCCGACGCGATTCGGGCATCGGGTACATCCCCGAAGACCGTCACCGCCACGCCCTGCTCCTCGACGCGCCGCTCTGGGAGAACCAGATCCTCGGGCACCAGAGCCAGGCCCCCAACGCCAAGGGGCCGTGGATCGACCGCGCCGGTGCTCGGACCCGCACGGCCGAGATCGTCGAGCAGTTCGACGTGCGGACGCCGAACATCGACGTGCGGGCCGAGGCCCTGTCCGGCGGGAACCAGCAGAAGCTGATCATCGGCCGGGAGCTCATGGCCGAGCCGCGTGTCATGATCGCCGCCCACCCCACCCGAGGGGTCGACGTCGGTGCGCAGGCCGCCATCTGGGATCAGCTCCGCGAGGCTCGTGCTGCGGGCCTCGCCACGTTGCTGGTCTCTGCCGACCTCGAGGAGCTGATCGGCCTGTCCGACCGTCTGCTCGTCATCTTCGAGGGGCGCATCGTTGCCGACCTGGACCCCGCCACCGCCACGCCCACCGTGCTCGGGGAGCACATGACCGGTTCCCACCGAGGGGAGGACGCATGATCCGCCGCATCACCATGGCCCTCGCCGCGCCGGTGCTCGCCATCGCGGTCGCCATGGCCTTCTCGGCCCTCATGCTGGTGCTGACCGACAACAGTGCCGCGGACGTCTTCCACGTCATCCTCACCGACGGCTTCACCCGCACGAACCTGGTCACGACGGTGAACCGGGCGGCGCCGTACTACATCGCCGGCGTCGCCGTGGCCATCGGGTTCAAGATGAACCTGTTCAACATCGGCGTCGAAGGCCAGTACAAGCTGG
>CAZCVS010000394.1:0-3240 GCA_964501845.1 uncultured Iamiaceae bacterium | reverse complement strand
CCCAGTTCTCGTAGCGGTGGCGCATGTAGTCCGGGTGCCAGACCAGCTCGCGTCCCCGCTCGACCAGCGCGGCGCGCAGCTCGGCCGACCGGCCGCCGTTGGGGATGTACCACTGGCGGGTGGTGACGATCTCGAGGGGCTTGTCGCCCTTCTCGTAGAACTTGACCGGGTGCTGGATCTTCTTGGGCTCGCCGATGAGGTCGCCGCTCTCGGTGAGCAGCTCGACCATGACGATCTGGGCGCCGCCGGGGGCCTTGCCGGCGAAGCGCTGGTAGGCGGCCTGTGCGTCCGGAGTGGTGAGCCACTCGGGCGTGTCGAGCGAGAGGCGGCCGTCCTTGCGCATGACGGCCCGCGTCTCCAGCTGGAGCTCCCGCCACCAGATGACGTCGGTGAGATCGCCGAAGGTGCAGATCATGGCGATGCCGGTGCCCTTGTCGGGCTCGGCGAGCGGGTGGGCCTTGACCGGGACCTCGACGCCGAAGACCGGCGTGGTGACCGTGGTGCAGAACAGCGGCTGGTAGCGCTCGTCGTCGGGATGGGCGACCAGGGCGACGCAGCTGACCAGCAGCTCGGGCCGGGTGGTGGAGATGACGATGGGCTCGCCGCCGTCAGGCCGACCGAAGGCGATGTCGTGGTAGGCGCCGGGGCGCTCCCGGTCCTCCAGCTCGGCCTGGGCGACGGCCGTCTGGAACGTCGTGTCCCACAGGCTCGGCGCCTCCGACGAGTACGCCTCGCCCCGCTTCAGGTTGCGGAGGAACGCCCGCTGGCTGACCCGCTGGGTCCGCAGCGAGACCGTGGAGTACGTGTGCGACCAGTCGATCGACAGGCCAAGCTGGCGGTACAGCCCCTCGAAGACCTGCTCGTCCTCCGCGGTCAGGACCTCGCACAGCTCGACGAAGTTGCGCCGGCTGATGGCGTCGAAGTCCTGGCGCTTCTTGGCCGGCTTCTCCGGCGGGGTGTAGCCCTCGACGTAGGGGACCGTGGGGTCGCAGCGAACGCCGTAGAAGTTCTCGACCCGGCGCTCGGTGGGCAGCCCGTTGTCGTCCCACCCCATCGGGTAGAAGACCTCCTTGCCGGCCATGCGCTGGTACCGGGCGATGAGGTCGGTGTGCGTGTAGCTGAAGACGTGGCCGACGTGCAGCGACCCCGACACCGTGGGCGGCGGCGTGTCGATCGAGAAGACCTCGGCCCGCTCCTTGGTCCGGTCGAACGTGTAGGTCCCCTGCTCGTCCCACACCGCGCCCCAGCGCGCCTCGAGCCCGTCGAGGGTCGGCTTCTCAGGAACGTTCGGCGCTGCCATAGGCGCCCAAACGTACCGGTCACCCTTTCTTGCCTTCGAACCCGTTCGGTTCCCATCGCCCAGTCGCGTGCAGGTATGGGTCGCAGGGACCCCTTTGTGCACAAGGCACACGAGCAGGGCCCGGTGTCTGCGGCCGACCAGGCGTGAGCCGCGTGCAGTTGTGGGTCACAGGGACGTGTTCGTGCACGCGGCCCAGCGGACGAAGGGGTGCGATGCGGTTGGGCGCGATCGGCCAGAATCGTTCGGTGAGCGTTCCGGCCATCCACCTGTACGACACGCGGCGGCGCGCCGTGGTGCCCTTCGAGCCGCTCGTCGAGGGCAAGGCCGGCATCTACACGTGCGGTCCCACGGTGTACGCCCCGCAGACGCTGGGCAACATGCGCAGCCAGTTCACGCCCGACATCCTCCGCCGCCTGCTGCTCGCGGCGGGCTACGAGGTCACGTTCGTCACCAACATCACCGATGTCGGCCACCTCACGAGCGATGCCGACGAGGGCGACGACAAGATGGAGGCGTCGGCCAAGGCCCAGGGGATCAGTGCTGCCGACGTCGCCGCGCACTGGACCGAGCAGTGGGCTGCTGACCGGCGCCGGCTCGGGATGCTCGAGCCCGACATCCGCCCCGCGGCCAGCGAGCACATCGCCGAGCAGATCGCCATGGTCCAGGCCCTCGAGGCCCAGGGCCGGACGTACGTGATCGACGACGGCGTCTACTTCGACGTGTCGACGTTCCCCGCCTACGCCGACTTCGCCCACCTGAACCTCGACGAGCTCGAGGCGACCGGCCGCGTCGAGACCAGCGGCAAGCGCCACCCCGCCGACTTCGCCCTCTGGAAGCTGAGCCCGCCCGACAGCACCCGCCTCCAGGAGTGGGATTCGCCGTGGGGCGTGGGCTTCCCGGGCTGGCACATCGAGTGCTCGGCCATGGCCACCAAGTACCTGGGCGACCGCTTCGACATCCACACCGGCGGCGTCGACCACATCCGCGTCCACCACACCAACGAGGTGGCCCAGAGCGAGTGCTCGCTCGACGTCCACCCGTGGGTGTCGATCTGGGTGCACACCGAGTTCCTCGACCTGAAGGGCCGCAAGATCTCCAAGAGCGCCGGCGATGTGCTGGTGGTCGACACGCTCGTCGACGAGGGGATCGAGCCGCTCGCCTTCCGGTACTTCCTGTTCCAGGCGCACTACCGGTCGCAGCAGGAGTTCTCGATCGACAACGTCCGGGCCGCCGGGACGGCCCTGCGGCGCATCGTCCACCACGCCGTCGTCGCCCGCGATGCGATCGGCGGGGCCACGGACCAGGACGACCCCGGCCGCACGCAGCCGCTGCGTGACCAGTTCTGGCGCTTCTTGGCGGACGACCTCAACACCCCGCGGGCGCTGGCGGTGGTTGCCACCGTTGCGAGGTCGGCCGAGCTATCCGACGCCGACCGGTGGAGCCTGCTCGCCGACTTCGACCGGGTCCTCGGCTTCGGCCTCGCGGAGGCCACCGACCCGGAGAAGGACGACGACGGCTCTGCCGCCGACCCTCGCATCGCGGCCCTTCTCGCCGAGCGCACGGCGGCGCGGGCCGCCAAGGACTGGGCCGAGGCCGACCGGATCCGCGACGTCCTCGCCGCCGAGGGCCTCGAGATCGTCGACACGCCCGACGGCCCCCAGGCCCGCCGCCGCTGACCGGTGGACCGGTGGACCGGTGGACCGGTGGACCGGTGCGATCTGAGGCGTGGACTGGGTTCACCTGGCATCGTCGTGGGTGACCCGTCTAATCTGAACGTAGTTACCGACCGGTAACAACCGTCGCGTCCGCCACTTCGCCATCCGCCGGCCGGAGGGTCTGGACCAGCACCCGGAAGGTCGTGCCATGGCAGAGTTCTCGCTCGCGCTCAACGAGGATCAGCAGCAGCTGAAGGACTGGCTCCACCAGTTCTCCAAGGACGT
>CAZCVS010000393.1:0-3258 GCA_964501845.1 uncultured Iamiaceae bacterium | reverse complement strand
CCCGACCCGCTGCCCGAGGCGCCGCACGGCACACTCATCCGCTCCCAGGTGATGGACGACTACGCGTTCACCGGGGCCACCACCTACCGGATCATGTACCTCTCCGAGTCGGTGGCTGGTGACCCCATCGCCGTCACGGGCATGGCATCGGTGCCCACCGCCGAGGCACCCGAGGACGGCCGGCCGATGGTCACCATCGCCCACGGCACCACCGGCATCGCGGACAAGTGCTCGCCCTCGGTCACGGGCGGCAACGCCGAGATGGCCCTGGTCGCGAACGCCGTGTCCGAGGAGTTCCTGGTGGCCGCCACCGACTACGAGGGCCTGGGCACGCCGGGCCGCCACCCCTACCTGGTGGGCCAGAGCGAGGGCCGCAGCACCCTCGACGCCATCGTGGCCGCCGGCCAGCTCCCGGACGCCGATCCCGGCACGAAGCTCGGGATCGTCGGCTACTCCCAGGGTGGCCACGGGGCGCTCTGGGCCAACCAGGTCGCCGCCGAGTGGGCCCCGGACCTCGAGGTCGTGGGCACGTTCTCCGGCGCGCCCGCCAGTGAGGTCGGCGTGATCTTGTCGGCGTCTCAGGCGGTGAAGGGCTTCGGGATCATGGTCATCGCCGGCATCAACGCTGCCTACCCCGACGCCGACCTCTCGCAGGTCCTCACCCCCGAGGGCCAGGCCGTCCTCGACGTCGTCGACGACAGGTGCGTGGGCGACATCTTCGATGCGGCGAACAGCGCCGAGGGCGACCTCTTCGTGACCGGCGGCGGCCAGACCGAGCCGTGGTCCGAGCTGGGTGCCGCCCAGGACGCGGGGACCGAGAAGACCAACGACGCGCCGGTCCTGCTCATCCACTCGAACGAGGACCAGACCGTCCCCACCTTCTTCATCGACCAGGTCGAGGAGCGCATGTGCGCCAACGGCCAGGTCGTCGAGCGCATCGACCTCCCCACGGGGAACCACACCTCCGCCGCCGTCCCCGCCTACGGGCAGGCCATGGACTGGCTCCAGGGCCTCTTCGCCGGCACCCAGGACCCCACCGACACCTGCCCAAGCTGAGACCACCGCGACGCCGGGACCGGTGGCTGGCGGCTGGCGATCAGCCGCTGGGGTCGATCCACAGACCGAGCAGCGAGTGCCCGGTGGCCAAGCCCTGGTACGGCTGGCGCTCGGGGTCGTCGGTGGTGGTCGGACCCGGTTCGTCGGGATCGGCGCCGGGCAGCGGCGGACCGAGGACCCCGTGCACCTCGGGCTTCTCGACGATCGCCCACGGCGTGTACCACGACCAGACGTTGTAGACCTGCTTGGCGAACTCCCGGCTGATGTCCTGGTAGATCGCCTTGCGGCGGGCGGGATCGGGCTCCGAGCGCCCCTCGTCGAGCAAGCCGTTGATCGCGGGATCGTCGAAGCCCCCGAAGTTGACCGGGTTGTCCTCGCCGTACCACCACACGTGGTTGATGTCCGGGTCGCCTCCCGGGTAGTTGCGGGTGAGGATGGCCTGGTACTTCCGACCGATCAGGTCGTTGATCGCCGCGGCCTGGTCGCGCCGGTTGATCGTGACGTCGATGCCGATCTTGGCGGCGCGCTGCTGCACGAGCTCCGCGGTGCGGACCGTGGCGGGATCGTTCACCGCGGTCAGGGTGAAGGCGGCCTTGCCGCCAGACGCGACGTACTCGGCGACGAGCTCCTCGGCCCGGACCGGGTCGTAGGCCGGGAAGCCAGGATCATCGACGTAGCCGGGTGAATCCGGCGCGAAGGGCCCGTCGGCGACCACCGCCAAGCCATCGGTGAGCTTGTCGTTGAGGTCGGCGCGGTCGATGCCGAAGGCGAGCGCTTGGCGCATCGTGATGTCGTCGAAGGGCGCCTGGGTGGCGTTCAGCTGGACGAAGCCGACCTCCGCGCCCACATCGGACACGAACATGTTGACCTTGCCCGCGTCGCGCAGGTCCTTGAGCTCGTTGCCGATCTGCTCCGCGTTGGCTGTGTGCATGATGTTGACGCCATCGTCGTTCTGGATGGAGTTGAGCTGCACCTGGCTGTCCGCGAGGGGGCGGAACTCGATGGCGTCGGCATACGGGTACGGCTTCCCATCGGGAGCGGTCTGCCAGTAGTCCGGGTTGCGCTTGGCGACGAGCTTGGAGTTGGGCTCCCAGCGATCGAACTCGAACGGGCCGGTGCCGATGAGCTTGCGCTCGCAGGAGGTGGTGTCGTCGAGCTGTGCCTGGGCCATGATCCCCATCCGGCTGGAGAGGTGGAGGAAGGCGGGGAACGCCACCCACGGCACCTTGGTCTTGACGGTGACCGTCTGTCCCTTCGCCTCCACGGACTCGATGTCTTGGAGGACGAACGTGAACAGGAGCGGCTTGCGGGACGGATAGGCGCCTCGGTACGCGTCGAGGTTGTTCTTCACGACCTCACCCGTCAACGGCGTCCCATCGTGGAACGTGATCTTGTCGCGGACTTCGATGGTCCACGTCCGGTGGTCCTCGCTCGGTGTCACGCTCTCAGCCAGGTACGGCGAGTAGCCGCCCGCACCGTTCGGGACCGTCAGCGTGTCGTACACGGCGCGCACCACCATCATCCCGCTGATGGCGAGCTGTGCTTCGGGGAGGCAGTACCCGCCGCTCGATTCCGCCTCGAGTCCGTAGACGAGCGTGCCGCCGCGTTGCGGTGCACCGGCTTCCGCCAAGCCGGTCTCGCCCGCCTTGGCGTCCAGACCCACCTCCTCGAGGCTCTTGGAGGGCTCGGTGTCGTTCGCCTTGGTGCCGCCGCACGACGGAGCGGCGGCGGCGAGCGCCGCAGCGATGACGACGAGGCCGAGTCCCCGGTGCCGGCGAGCCGGCTCCGTTCGGGCGGCGCGCTCCGACAGCGGCGGCGCGTGGCCCTCGCGGTGCAGCAGGCGAAGAGGTGCGAAGCGCGTCATGGTCGGTCCCCTGGACGGTTGGAGAATGCTCCTTGCTCCTACGTCAACGAACCGGGCCCCGATTCATGACGCCCGGCTTCGACACCGCTCGGGGAGAGCACCCGTCACCATGCCTCGTCAGGAGCCGGCGAGGACGTCGCGGAAGTACCCCGCGGCCTTGGTGATACCTTCTCGGAGCTCGATCTCCGGCTTCCAACCGAGGAGCTCGGTGGCCTTGGCGATGTCAGGCTTGCGCTGCATGGGGTCGTCGACGGGAAGCTCCTCGTGGACGATCTTCGAGCTGGAGCCGGTGATCTCGATGACCAGCTCGGCGAGCTGGAGGATCGTGAACTCGTTGG
>CAZCVS010000392.1:0-3259 GCA_964501845.1 uncultured Iamiaceae bacterium | reverse complement strand
CCGTGCTGCCAGAAGCGGTTGGCCAGGCTGCGGACGCCGTCGAGGGCCACCGCGTCGAGCGCCGCCACGTCGTCGTCGCTCATGAGCCAGCCGAGGGCGCCGGCGTTCTGCTCCGCCTGCTCGCGGTTCTTGGCGCCGGGGATGGGCACGGCCCCCTTGGCGATGATCCAGTTGAGGGCGACCTGGCTCGGCGTCTTGGCGCCGTTGGCCTCGCCGACTCGGCGCAGCTCGGCCACCACCTCGTCGACCTTCTCCATGGGGTGGGCGGAGAAGTTCCGGGTCGCAGGTGGCGGATTGGAAGCGGAGTACTTGCCGGTGAGGCGACCCTGCCCGATGGGCGAGTAGGCCAGCGGCACCACCCCCAGCTCCCGGCACGTGGCGAGCAGCCCGCTCCTCTCCGGGGCGGTGCGCAGCAGCGAGAACTCGATCTGGTTCGATGCCAGCCGCAGGCCCCGTTTGCGGAGCTCGGCATCGAACTTCTTGGTCTCCGACACGGAGTAGTTCGACACGCCGACCGCCCGGACCAGGCCCTCCTGGTGCGCGGCGGCCAGGGCCTCGGCCAGGGCACCGTGACCTCGGAGGCTGACCGGACCGTGGATCTGGTACAGGTCGACGCGCTCCACGCCGAGCCGCTCGAGCGAAGCCCGCAGCGAGGCCAGCAGGGCGGAGCGGACGTTGAGCTTCCACGGCACGGGCATGAACTTGGTAGCGAGCTGGACCTTCGCCGCCCGCTGCGGATCGGCAGCGAGCAGGCCGCCGATGATGCGCTCGCTCTCGCCGTCGCCGTACACCTCGGCCGTGTCGAAGAAGGTGGCCCCGGCGTCGATCGACGCCGCCCACGCCTCGGCGATGGTGTCGCCGGATACCGCTGTGTCGTAGGTGCCGTAGCCCCAGGTCTTGGCATCGCCCCACGCCCACGTGCCCACCCCAAGCGCGGGGATCTGCACCTCGGTGCCGGCCAGCGTGAACCCATCGGTGCCCATCGCCGCAACGTACCCGCAGAGGAACCAGGCTGGATGGCTCTAGCGTCGGAGGAGGATGCACCTCATGATCCGAAGCGCTCGCATCAGCACGCTCGCGCTCGTGGCCGTCCTCAGCCTCGGCGCGGCTGCGTGCAGCACAGGCGGCGGTCCCGAGCCGATCGAGGATCCTCGGCCCTCCACGACCGCCGCCTCCCAGCCGGTCCCCGACCCGACCGATGCCGACACCGTCGTCTGGCAGGAGTTCACCGGCGGCGGCCTCATCCCCGGCGAGCAAGCGGCCAGCGAGGTGCCCGATGTGACGATCTACGCCGACGGCCGCATCCTCGTCCACGTCACCGTTCCCGGGGGCCGACCCGGCGGACCCGCCGCGCTGGACCAAGCGCAGATCTCCCCTGCGGCGCTCGATGCGTTCCTCGCCGACGCGGCCGCCACCGGGTTGATCGACCCCGACATCGACTTCGGTGCTCCCGGCGTCACCGACCAGCCGTCGACCACCGTGACGCTGCGCGCCGGCGGCGCCTTGTCGCAGATCAACGTCTACGCACTCGACATCGATCATCCGGTCGACGACGTGTCCCAGGAGCAGGCCGTCCGGCGCGGCGAGCTGGAGGGGCTGCTGGCACGGGCTCGAGGGCTGGCCGACGGAGGCGAGCCCTACGTTCCCGAGCGAGTGAAAGCGGTCCGGTTCGACCCGTCGGCGGTGGGCGATCGCCCCGCGTCCCGGCTGGCCTGGCCGGGCCCGCCGATGTCGGCGTTCCCGGCTCCCGTCGACGGCAGCGTCCAGTCCTGCCTCGTGATCGAAGGCGACGATGCCGCCACCGTCTACGCCGCGGCCGCCCGTCAGCGTCCCGAGACCACGTGGGACGCTGACGGCGAGTTGCAGACCATCGTCGTCGTCCCGCTCATCCCCGGCCAGGAGGGCTGCCCGCCCGCCTGACCCGCTGTCGGTCAGGCGGTCGGCGCGTCGACGTCCGGATCGGCCAGCAGCGCGGCCCGGACGGCCTTGGCGCCGCGCTCGAGCTCGATCGACGCGCCGATCCAGCCGATGAAGACCAGCACGAAGAACGTGATCACCCAGGCGTTGCCGACCGTCCGGCCGGCCACGAGGTTCCACCAGTCCGGTTCGGGCCCGAGCCCGGGCTGATCGCCGAACGCCACCACGGCGACCAGGGCGAGCGCCGTGGTGATGGCGATGCCCCACAGGTTGACCCGCGCCCGCCCGAAGCGATCGGCCGCATCGTCCCACCCCGCACGCTCGCACCAGCCCCGGGCGAACGCGGCGTAGGACAGCACGCCCACGATGAACGCGAACAGCACGACGACGCTCAGCGCTCCCGCCTCCACGCCGAACCAACCGGCGAGGCCCAGGAGGGTCACGACCACCGCGGTCCCCACCGTCCGCTGGAACGCTCGGCGACCTCCGGGTGAGACGGCGACGCGGGCGAGGCCGACGAGCGCCCACACCATCAGCGCGGCGAAGACCGGGAGCAGGACGGCCTGACCGCTGATGCGCGGCTGGAGGATGAGGCCGGCGATGAACACCCGGCCGATGCGCCGCAGGACCCGTTCGACCTCCCCGGCACGCATGGCCGGCGACGCTACCGGTCACCCTCCCCTCCCCCGAACTTCGTGTGGATCTGGCGCACTGGTGCACCAGAGCCACACGAAGTTCTTGGTGGCGGGGTGAATCTGACGGGTCGTCAGCAAACGGGAGCGGGCGTCGGTAGGGTCGGCGCGATGGCTGATCAGGGGACCGTCCAGACCGTCGTGTGGGGTACCGGGAACATGGGGCGGGCCGCGATCCGCGCCATCGACGCCCATCCCGAGCTCACCCTCGCGGCGGTCCTCGTCGCCAACCCGGAGAAGGTGGGCCGCGACGCCGGTGACCTGGCCGGGCTGGACCGCACGCTCGGCATCGCCGCCACCGACGACGTCGACGCCGTCCTGGCCGGCAACCCCGGGGCCATCGCCTACATGGCGTCCGGCGACATCCGGCCCGACGACGCCGTCGCGGATGTGTGCCGGGCCCTGCGCACCGGCGCCGTGGTCGTGACCCCGGCGGTCTATCCCCTGTACGACCCGACGAACGCGCCGGCCGAGATCATCGACCCGGTGAACGACGCGGTGGCGGCGGGTGGCGGGTCGCTGTTCGTCTCGGGCATCGACCCGGGCTGGGGCAACGACATCCTCCCGGCGCTGCTCACCAGCGTGTCGAGCACGATCGACCAGGTGCGCTGCCAGGAGATCTTCGACTACTCCACCTACGACCAGCCCGA
>CAZCVS010000391.1:0-3262 GCA_964501845.1 uncultured Iamiaceae bacterium | reverse complement strand
TCCCGCCCGCCGTCGGCGGGTTCCAGAACTGGGCGGTGGCGGTGTACTTCGCCACCGAGGCCGACGCCCGGGCGTTTGCCCACCTGCTGCCCGGAACCGAGGCCGCCACCTCGCACATCCGCTTCACCTGCGCGCGCTAGGCCGGCGACCAGGCGCTCTCGCCCCGGCGCCTAGGGTCGACCGGTCCGCTGACCGGAGGTGACCTGGTGACCGTGCACGTCGAGATCGTTGGAGCAGACGAGGCCATCACGGTGGTCACGCTGGACCGGCCCGAGCGCCGCAACGCGCTCGATCACGCCACCCTCGGCGAGCTCACCGAGGTGCTGGCCGCGGCGGAGGCGCGCCCGACCCGGGTGCTCGTGCTCACCGGCGCGTCGGGCCACTTCTGCGCCGGGGCGGACCTCCAGGGCGTCGAGGACGCCAGCTTCGCCACCCTCCTGCAGGGCGTGCTCGACCGCCTCGTCGACGTCTCGTTCCCCACCGTTGCCGCCATCGAGGGTGCGGCCCTCGGCGCGGGCACGCAGCTGGCCGTCGCCTGCGACCTGCGGGTCGCCACCGCCAGCGCCCAGTTCGGCATCCCGGCGGCCAAGCTCGGCCTCATGGTCAACCACTGGACCGTGCAGCGGGTGGCCACGCTGCTCGGCCCGAGCACGGCACGGGCGGTGCTGCTGGCCGCCGAGGTGGTCGATGGCACCCAAGCCCTGCGCCTCGGGCTGGTCAACCGCCAGGGTTCGCTCCCCGAGGCGATGGCGTGGGCGGAGCGCATCGCCACCCTCGCCCCGCTCACCATCGCCGGCCACAAGCTGATGCTCAACAAGCTCGAGGCGGTGCCAGCGGCGGACGACGATGTGGCCGCCGCGTTCGCCCGGGCCTGGGAGAGCGCCGACTTCGCCGAGGGCCTCGACGCCTTCCGGACCCGCCGGACGCCGACGTTTCGTGGTCAGTAGTTGCCGGGGAGCAGGCGCCCGAAGTTCTCGAAGAACACGTACAGGGCGACCAGGAAGACCGGCACGCCCACCAGGTAGGGCGTCCAGGTGAGCAGCCGCTTGGTGCGAGTCGGACGCTCGCCCTCCGCCGTCTCCGAGCGGATGCGGCGCCGCAGGAAGGTCTGGACGAGCCAGGTGACGAACCAGATCGCGGCGGCGACGAAGCCCCAGAAGACCGTCGGCCACTTCGATGCGGCCGTCCCGCTCAGGCCGCCGTCGATGTCATCCCCGGCGAGCGACTCGCCTGCGTGCTCGCGGGCCTCGGCCTGGCCCGTGCGCATCGGGGCGGGCTGGCCCTTGAGCTCACCCACCACGATGTAGCGCTTGGCGGCGGAGTACTTCGGCTCGCACGCGATGAGGGTGATCCGGTTGTCGCCCTTGTCTTCGAGGATCTCGGTCTGCTTGGGCGTGACGATGAACTTCTCGGTGATCACGTACACGAAGTCGCCCTGCTCGGTCTCGAAGGTGATCTGATCGCCGATCTCGGTGCGGTCGATGTTGTGGAACGGTTGGCCGTACGTGGTGCGGTGGCCGGCGATGGCGACGTTGCCGGCCTGCCCAGGCAGCGGCGTATCGGGGTAGTGGCCCGGACCCCGCTTGAGCTGGCTCAGCGAGATGCCCGACACCACCGTGCGGGACACGCCGATGGACGGGATCTTGATCTTCGCGATGGGATCGCCCTCGTTGGGCACCGGGAGGTCGACCGTCCTCGGTGGTGTCGCCTCCAGCGGGACCAAGCCCTCGGAGCCGTCGGGCGGTGCCGTCGTGGTGGTGGTGGGCGGTGCCGTGGTGGTCGTGGTCTGGTCGAGCGCCGCGAGCCTGGCCTCGAAGTCCTTCGACAGGACCTTCTGCGACTGGCTCTCCTGGAGGCCCGTGCCCCACAGCTGGTACACCACGAACAGCAGGATCAGCGTCCCCGCGGTGATGAGGGTTCTTCCGATTCCACCGAGGACCTTGGACAGCACGGGTGGTGAGACTACGCGAGGGACCGGGAAGTTCCCGGGCGCCCGGGTGGTGGAACATGTCACCACCTCGCAGCGTCATGGATCGCCGCGTCCCGGGTTCGTCCCGCGCCGGGGGGCACCGGTACCGTTTGTGGTGCCCATGGACGCCGTCGTCAGATTCCGCGCTGCGGTCTGTCTGCTCGGTCGCTTTCCCGCACTGGCCGGCGTCGACCTCGACGTGGCCGCTGGCGAGATCGTGCTGCTGCAAGGACCCAACGGTGCTGGCAAGACCACGTTGCTGCGCGCCTGCGCGGGCCTGGTCCCCGTCACCGAAGGCGAGGCGTCGGTCCTGGGCGTCGATCTGGTCGCCGATCGCCGGCCCGTCCGACCGCTGGTCGGCCTCCTCGGCCACGCCACGGGCCTCTACGACGACCTCACGGTGGCCGAGAACGTCCGCTTCTGGTCCCGGGCCGGTCGCTCGAATCGGGCCGACGCCGATGCCGCGCTCGCCCGTCTGGGCCTCGACGGCCGCCTGGCTGATGTGCCGGTCGCCAAGCTGTCGGCCGGCCAGCGTCGGCGGACCGCCCTTGCCATCCTCGTCGCCCGCCGGCCCCGGCTGTGGCTGCTCGACGAGCCCCACGCCGCCCTCGACCAGGACGGCCGGGACCTCGTCGACGGGCTCATGGCCGACGCCGTGGCCGCCGGGGCCACCGTGGTGTTCGCCTCGCACGAGCTCGACCGGGCCGAGGCCGTGGCCCACCGGTCCGTCACCGTCGCCGGCGGCACCGTGAACGGCCTGCTGGCGGAGGTGCCCGTTGCCTGACCTCGCCGCCGACTCGGTGCTGCGCGACGCCGCCATGGTCGTGGGCAAGGACCTGCGGCTGGAGTGGCGCAGCCGCGTCACCCTGAGCCAGATCCTCCCGTTCGCGCTGCTCGTGCTGATCCTGTTCGCCTTCGCGCTCGACCCCGACCGCCGCATCCTCGAGGAGGCCACGCCCGGACTGTTCTGGCTGGCCGTGCTGTTCTCGATGCTGCTCGCCATCCAGCGGGCCTACGCCGTCGAGACGGCCGACGGCGTCATCGACGCCCTCCGGCTCTCGGATCTCGACCCGGCCGGGATCTTCCTCGGCAAGGCCGCCGGGATCGGGCTCCACCTCCTCGTGCTCGAGGTGTTCCTGTTCATCGGCGTCACCGTGCTCTACGGCGCCACACCCCACGGCGGCCTCCTCGTCGCCGCCACCATGGTCCTGGCCACCACCGGCCTCGCCGCGGCCGGCAGCCTCTACGGCGTCCTCGCCGCCGGCCTGCGGGTGCGCGACACGCTCCTGCCGA
>CAZCVS010000390.1:0-3282 GCA_964501845.1 uncultured Iamiaceae bacterium | reverse complement strand
TCGACCAGTCGAACCTGCAGCGCCAGATCATCCACAACATGGACCGCATCGGCGACCGCAAGGTCGACTCGGCCAAGAAGACGCTCACGGCCCTCAACCCCGACGTCAACGTCGTCACCTACGACGTGCGCCTCGACGCCAGCAACGTCATGGACATCCTCGCCGGCTACGACGCCGTGGTCGACGGCACCGACAACTTCCCGACCCGCTTCCTCGTGAACGACGCGTCGGTGAAGCTCGGCATCCCCGTGGTCCACGGGTCGATCTTCCGGTTCGAGGGCATGGTCACGGTGTTCGACCCGCAGAACGGCCCGACCTACCGGGACATGGTCCCCGAGCCGCCCCCAGCCGACATGGCGCCCAGCTGCGCCGAGGCCGGCGTGCTCGGCGTGCTGCCCGGCATCGTTGGCAGCATCCAGGCCATCGAGACCATCAAGCTGCTCCTCGACCTCGGCGAGCCGCTACGGGGCCGCCTGTTGGCCTACGACTCGCTGGAGCAGAGCTTCCGGGAGTACAAGGTGCAGGTCGACCCGACCAACGAGGTCACCTACGCCAACCGCGACCGCATCGCGGTGGCCGACCTCGAAGGCGCCTGCGCCCCGCTCCCGCTGCAGCCGCCTCCCGGCTGATCGACTCGACCGGCACACGGCCCCTGCCCGCACTCCGGGCAGGGGCCGTGTCGCGTTCCGGCGACGATCCTCGCCCATGTCCCGGCTCGGGTGATCGAGGCTGCGAGACTCGTCGCCATGGACGTGCTGGTGTGTGCCACCCAGGTGCCCTTCATGCGGGGTGGGCTCGAGATGATGGTGGAGAACCTCGTCGACGCGCTGCGCGACGCCGGCCACCGCGCCGAGGCCGTCGCGGTGCCGGCGGCGTGGGACCGCGACCGCCTGCTCGATGCCGCCACCGCCTGGCGGATGATCCCCCTCGACGCCGATGTCGTCATCCCGGTCAACTTCCCCGCGTACTACGCCCGCCACCCCCGCAAGGTGCTGTGGCTGGCCCACCAGCACCGGGCGGCGTACGACGGCCTGGGCCAGCCGTGGAGCGACATCGCCCTCGACGACGCCAGCCTGGAGGTCCACCGCCAGGTCGTCGACTGGGACACGCGGGTGCTGGGGGAGTGCCTCTCCCGCTTCACCATCTCCGGCGTCGTGGCGGAACGGATGCAGCGCTACAACGGCCTGCGGGCCACGCCGCTGTACCAGCCGCCACCGCTCGCCGAGCAGCTCAAGCCGCGGCCCGGCGGGGTCGGCAGCCACATCTTGTGCCCGACCCGCCTGGAGGCCAACAAGCGCCCCGGGTTGTTCCTCGATGCGATGGCGTCGATGAAGGAGACGGTCGACGGGGTGCTCGCCGGCAAGGGCTCGTTGTCCGAGGAGCTGGCGGCCAGCACCGAGCGGCTCGGCCTGTCGGCACGGGTCGCCCTGCCGGGCTTCGTCTCCGACGACGATCTGGTCGAGCTGTTCCGTCAGGCCACCGCGGTCGTCTACGCGCCCTACGACGAAGACTACGGGTTCGTGACCCTGCAAGCCTTCCTCGCCGGGGTTCCGGTCGTCACCACCGACGACAGCGGAGGGGTTCTGGAGTGGGTCGAGCACGAGGTCACCGGCCTCGTCACCGACGGCACGCCCGATGCCATGGGCGCGGCGCTCGATCGGTTGGTCTGGGATCCGGTCCTCGCCAAGCGCCTCGGTGCCGCGGGGCGGGAGCGGGTCAAGGACCTGCGTTGGGAGCAGGTCGTGGAGACGCTCCTCGGGGGTGCACCGCGGTGACGGCCGTCGAGCAGCGCCGCCCGACCTCGGCGGGAGCCGACCGGCCCGTGCTGGCCCTGCTCGCGTCGCCCGGCACGTCGAGCCGGGCGGTCCCGCTCCTGGGCCTTCTTGGCGCGCATGCCCAGGTGGTCTCGTGGCACCGCCGCGGGGACCTGGTGCCCGACGCGGTGATCGTGACCTCGGTCGACTCGCTCGGCGCGCTGGCCACCGCGCCCCCAGCACCAGCTGCCGTGTGGGTGAAGCACCACGACCAGGTCGACCAGGCCACCGAGGGCGGGGCCTGTCTGCTGCTCACGGCCAAGCCCGAGCTGGTCCCGCGCGGCGCGGTGCTCATCCCGCCGGTCGCCATCGAAGTCGAGCGCTGGCCGGCCGTGCCGCCCCTGGTTCGCCGTCGCCGCCGCGAGGCCGCCGGGCTGCCCGACGTCCACGTGCTCAAGATCGACGGCGGGGTCGAGCCCGCCGGTGGTGAGCAGGAACTGGCGATGGCGTCGGTCGCCGTGGTCAGCGGGCCAGCGACCCTCCTGGCCCTCGCGCTGGGCACGCCGGTCGTCACCAGCGGCGACACCGCCCGCCGGCTCGGCCTGCGCCCGGGCCGCGACGCCGAGGTCGCCGGGGGTCCGGAGGCCGCACTGGCCCTGGCCGAGGAGATCGCCCTCGACGACGCCCGGGCCGCGGCGCTCTCGCGCCACGCCCGGCGCTGCGCCGAGCACCACCTCGACCTCGGCCGCCCGGCGCGGGAGGTCGCCCAGCGACTCGGACTGGTGCCGACGCCGCACGGTCCGCTGGCCCACGTCGACGCCCGCCTCGCCGAGCTCTCCACCCCTGCGGGGTCCCCCACGCGCGCCCGGGTCGCCGGCGCGCTGGCGGCGCTCACCGCAGATGGTGGAGGATCGTCGGCGTGACCACCCCGGACCCAGGCCCCACCGCCACCCCTGGTCTCAAGGCGCGCGCCAAGCGCCTCGCCGCGCCCGTGGTGGCCAAGGCCCGCCACGAGGTCGTGAAGGCCACCGCCGACGACCAGCTCGCGCTGCGGGCCGAGGTCGCCGAGCTGCGCGCCGAACTGGTCCGCCAGCGAGCAGAGCACCAAGCCGAGCTCGCCGCCATCCACGAAGAGCTCAACGCCCTGACCCAACGCCGCCGCTGAGAGGGCGTCGAGACGCTAGAACCTGGCCTTGTACTCGGCGCTGGCGAAGAGGTTGTTGGCGATGGCGGTGAGCGAGGTCGAGTTGTTGCGGAGGCCGGTCTCGTACTGCGCGTAGATGGCCGCACCGGGAGCCCGCCGCAGCATCGCCGCGTAGGTGCCCACCACGTAGGAGCCGGGGTTCGTCGAGCGGAGGTACTCGCTCGACTGCGAGAAGTTGGCCATGACCTGGCCGCGGGAGGTGCCGCTGTCGAGACGGGACTTCCAGTAGGTGGTGCCGCTCTTGTCCGCGGGGCGGCCGAGGACGTTCTGGTACACCCGGTCGACGAAGGCCGCGTTCGACAGCGAGCCGTAGCGGCGCACGAA
>CAZCVS010000389.1:0-3298 GCA_964501845.1 uncultured Iamiaceae bacterium | reverse complement strand
CCTGACCTCTTCCATGCCATGGAAGCGCTCTACCAACTGAGCTATAGCCCCGAGGGAGCAGTGACCTTAGCAAGACGGTCGGCGCGCTCCGAATCCGGTTCGGTGGGTGAGGCGGGGCCTAGGCGGAGGCCGATTCGCGCCAGTCGACGCGGTCCACGTCGGCCCACAGCCGTTCGAGGTCGTAGTACTGGCGGGTCTCTTCGAGGAACACGTGGACGACGAAGTCGCCGTAGTCCATGAGCACCCAGGTGAGGTCGTCGCGGCCCTCGACGCGAACCGGACGCGGCCCACCCGCCTCGGCCACCTGGGCCTCGACTTCGTCGGAGATGGCCCGCACCTGCCGGGTGTTGGCGGCCGACGCGATCACGAAGTGGCTGCAGAGCGCGAGCACCGGACCGACCTCGAGGACCACGACGTCATCGGCGGACTTGGCGTCGGCCGCCCGGGCAGCCGCGATCGGCCAGCGGGCGTCGTCGTCGATGTCGGTCATTCAGTCGCCTCCGGAGGCGCTCGTGTCGGGGGTGGTGGCGCCGGGCGAGCCCGAGCCGCTGACATCGCCGAGCAGATCCTTGCCCAACACGATGGTCAGGTCGACCGTATCGGGTGCCTCCCGATCGAGCCGCACCTTTCCGGTTGCGCCGAGGCTCGCGGCGACGAGCGCCGCCACGTCTTCGTCCTCCGGGTTCGCGTAGACGATGGTGGTCTCCTCGGTGTCGAACTGGGGACCGTTTCCGAGGACGGTCACCGCTCCCCCACGACCGACGATCTGGCGCACCAGGTCCGCCGGGATGGCCGCGGGGGAGACGCCGTTCAGCAGGCGCACCGTGAACCGGGAACCGGGAACCGCCGGCGTGGGCGAGGCGACGGTCTGGGTGATGAGCTCGTCGACCGCCGGCTTGTCGATGCGGAACAGGGGGCTCAGGCCGGGAATGGTGTTGACGGGCAGCGTGTCGAACGTGACCGGCCCACCGGCGAGCGCCTTGGCGAACTTGCTGATGCCGGCCGTGGACTCACCGGGGACCGCTTCGGCCTGGCCGGACTCGGCGAGCTGGTCGAGCCAAGCGGACCAGACGGCCTCGTGGCGTGCCATCCGGTTGAGGTCGCTCTCGCCTTCGATGGTGGCGGCCAGATAGGGACCCGTCAGCTCCGGGGTCAGCGTCGCCTGCCCGCTGGGGATCACCTGGCCGTAGCCGAGGTCGATCTCGTCGGGGTTGTCGATGGTGAGCGGACCGACCGGCGTGACGAGCTGCTCCCACCCGGCGTTGTCCAGGTCGATGATCTCGTCGACCCCGACGTTGAGCAGACGACCGACCTGCGAGGCCAGCCGCTCCCGGGCGAGCGCCGGCCGGTCGGCGACGACGTCATAGGCGGTGCGCAAGCGGTCGACGCCGTAGGAGGGTTCGCTGACCTCGGTGTCGAGCGGCACGAAGATCACCGATCCGCCGCCGTCGCCCCCCGCGGCGGACAAGAACGTGACGCCGGTGGGCACGCGCTGGTCGTCGTACTGGATGGCGGCTGCGGTGGGAGTGGGGTCGACCGGTGCCTCGTAGCCGGGCTCGGTGGGCGAGAGGGTGGTGCCGGTGTACTCGCCGTCCTTGCTCTCCGAGATGAGCTGGTACCCGGCGTAGCCGAGCACGGGGATGGAGGCGACGAGGCCGAGCAGGACGACGGCGAAGGTGATGCGCCGCCACATCGGGGGCTTGGTCCGCCCGCCGGTTCCGGATCGGCCGACCGGTCCGGTGCCCGCAGCCACCGAGACCGCTGGACCGCCGGGAACCGTTGCGGTGGACGCGAGCGGATCGGCCACGGTTCGGCCGGCGAAGCGGCTGGGCGGGGCCGCCGGAGGAGCGGTGGGTGCGGTGAACGCGACCTGGGGCTGGACTGCGGCCGGCTTCACCGGGGGAGCCTCGACCGCGGGGGAGACGGGCACAGCGGGGGCGACGACCGTCCCGGCAGCCGTCGCGGCAGCGATCGAGGCGGATCGAGCCGCCGGGCGCGCTTCGGGTTCGGCGGGCGGCGCGAGCACGTCGACGGGAGCAGCCGGCGATGGGGCCAGCAACGGGTCGTCGGGCGTCAGGTCCGGGATGCGCGAGAGCGACTCCCGCAGGCTCTCGCGTCGGGGGACGGGGGTGGCGGTCGTGACGGGGGTCGACTTCGGGACGTGAGCGACGGCCTCGCCGCCACCGCCATCGACGTCGAGGGCGCGACGCCGTGCTTGGGGACCGGGGCGTGGGCGCCGCGACGAGGAAGGCGGCTGCTCCGAAGTCATCGGGTCAACGATAGAGGGCACGGTCCGCGATGGCGGACGCGACCCCTGGTGGCGTCAGGTAGCGGATCGAACGGCCTGCGGCGACGCGTGCTCGCAGCTCGGTGCTGGAGACCTCCAGCTCGGGGA
Organism: uncultured Iamiaceae bacterium; assembly: GCA_964501845.1. Classification (GTDB taxonomy): domain Bacteria; phylum Actinomycetota; class Acidimicrobiia; order Acidimicrobiales; family Iamiaceae; genus Aquihabitans. The sequence goes on along the minus strand of CAZCVS010000389.1, from coordinate 903 downwards.
TGTCGACGCGGACCCAGTCGAACCGGGGGTCGACCGGCGCGAGCGTCCCGGGCCGGTCGACCACCACCAGCGTCGCCATCTGCGCGACCTCCTCGTAGCGCTCCCAGGTGGCGAACCCGGCGGCGGCGTCGTTGCCCAAGATCACGAACAGCTCCGCATCGGGCTCGTCTCGCAGGAGCTCCGCCAAGGTGTCGGCGGTGTACGAAGACCCGCCTCGGCGGACCTCGATGTCGCTGACCTGCAGGAACGGTGCGTCCTCGACCGCAGCGCGCACGAGGGCGAGGCGGTCCTCGGCCGGGCTGATGGCGCGGCTGTCGACCTTCTGCCAGGGCACGTTGGCCACCACGAGGAGGACGAGGTCTAGGTCCAGTTCGTAGTGGGCATCAATCGCAGCGACCAGGTGGCCGATGTGGGGAGGATCGAACGTTCCGCCGAACACCCCAATCCGCCGCCCTGTTCTGCTCCGAACCATCAGGTGACCGTCCCGCGACGAGCATCTGGGCAGGTGGTGACGGGTGTCACCGGCCAGCCGGGGAATGCATGCAGGCCGGTCATGGTTCCAAATTACCTGGAAGAAACTTGCCCGATGCGCTTCTGTGAAGTGGGTCTGGCGGGAATGGTCACCGCACCGAAGTTGTTGGAGAAGGCGTCATGAGCGATTCCGTTGGTCAGTACCTCAATGAGATCGGCGCCGTCGCGCTGCTGAACGCCCAGGAGGAGCGCGAGCTCTCTCAGATCATCGAACGGGGGGTGGCCGCCCGCGAGCGCCTCGCGGCCGGCACCGGCACCGCCGAGGATCGCCGCCTGGACCGCGCTGCGGCCAGGGCCAAGGACCGCTTCATCCGCGCCAACCTGCGCCTCGTCGTGTCCATCGCCCGGCGGCAGGGGGTAGCGGCGGGCGAT
>CAZCVS010000388.1:0-3322 GCA_964501845.1 uncultured Iamiaceae bacterium | reverse complement strand
TGGCGCCGGCGACCATGCCGGTCAGGTCGAGGCTGATGACCCGCTTGTTCTTGAGCCCCTCGGGCACGTCGCCCTCGACGATGCGCCGGGCGAGCCCCTCGACGATGGCCGTCTTGCCGACCCCGGGCTCGCCGATGAGGACCGGGTTGTTCTTGGTGCGGCGGCTCAGGACCTGGATGGTGCGGCGGATCTCCTCGTCGCGGCCGATGACCGGGTCGAGCTTGCCCTGGCGGGCGGCCTCGGTGAGGTCCCGGCCGTATCGCTCGAGCGCCTGGTACTGCTCTTCGGGGTTCTGGCTGGTGACCCGGTGGCTGCCCCGGACGCTCTGCAGCGCCGTGAGCAGCTGCTCCCGGTCGAGGTCGAGCTGGCCGGCCAGGGCGAGCAACAGGTGCTCGGTGGACAGGTACTCGTCGTGCAGCTCGGCCCGCTGGGCGTCGGCCAGCTCCACCACGTTGTTCAGCGCGCGCGAGAGCCGGGCCTCGCCTCCTCCGTAGGCCTTGGGCAGCCGGGCGAGGGCCTCCTCGGCGCGGTTGCGCAGCGCGGCGGGCGAGGCGCCCACCTTCTCGAGGATGGGCAGGACCACGCCTTCGCTCTGGCCGAGCAGGGCCACGAGCAGGTGGTCGGGGGTGACCTCGGGGTTGTGGTCGGCCGCGGCGCGGGTGAGGGCCGCGTTGACGGCTTCTTGGGTCTTCAGCGTCCAGCGGTTGGGGTCGAGTGCCATGGCAGAGAGTCTAGCGCGGTCCGATGAGGAAAGTTGTTGGTAGGTGACTCAACTTTGGGAGATTCCCGCGGTCCCGTCAGCGATCAGCGACGCTCAGCGGCGGCGGCGCTTGCCTTCGAACAGGACCACGGACTGGTGCACGGGGACGAGCTCGTAGCGGTTGGCCCGCTCGACCTCCTCCACCGCGTGCTGGGCGGCGGCCTGGGTCCGCTCCAGCTCGGCTCGGAGCTGGCGGACCTCGCGCTCGAGCTCCAGGACCCGTTCGACGCCCGCGAGGTTCAGTCCCGCGTTGGTGAGGTCCTGGATGCGCTTGAGCAGATCGATGTCGGCATCGGAGTACCGGCGGCTGCCGCCGGAGGTGCGGGCCGGGTCGACCAGGCCCTTGCGCTCGTAGATGCGCAGGGTCTGAGGATGGACCCCGGCCAGCTCCGCGGCGACCGAGATGATGTACACGGCATGGTCGGGTGAGCGGCTCACGTGGCTTCTCCCTCAGGAGACGAGGCGAACAGGTGCTGGCGCGGGGACTCGGTTGCGGCGGCGGCGAGCGCTTCGATGGCCGAGCGCTCCTCGTCGGACAGCTTCGCAGGCACGGCGACCTCCACGCCGACCATCAGGTCTCCGGTGCCCTTGGCGGTGGCCACGCCGCGGCCCTTCACCCGGAAGGTGCGGCCCGGGCGGGTGCCGGCCGGGATGCGGACCTTGACCGACCCGCCGTCGATGGTGGGCACGGCGATGTCCGCGCCGAGCGCGGCCTCGGCGAAGGTGATCGGCACCGTGACCCGCAGGTTCCGGCCCTCCATGGCGAAGACCGCGTGGGGCTCGACCCGGCAGGTGACGTAGAGGTCCCCGGGCTGGCCGCCCTGGCGGCCGGGGTCGCCGCGGCCCTTGAGCCGGATGCGCTGGCCGTCGCTGACCCCCGCGGGGATGCGGACCTTGATCTCGCGCGGGCGGCGCTCGATGCCGCTGCCGCGGCAGGTGGAGCAGGGGTGCTCGATCAGGACCCCGCGGCCGGTGCAGTTGGGGCACGGCCGGGACATGGCGAACATGCCCTGGTTGTCCTCGACGACCCCGCGGCCCGAGCAGATGGGACAGCGCACCGGCGTGGTGCCCGGCTCCGCACCCGAGCCCGAGCAGGTGTGGCACACCGCGTCGCTCACGAGGTGGAGCGACGTGGAGAGTCCAGCCACGGCGTCGGTGAAGTCCAGGTGCAGCTCGGCCTCGAGGTCCGACCCGCGCTGCGGTCCGGTGCCCCGCGAGCGGCCGGGCCCCCGGCCTCCGCCTCCACCGAACAGGTTGCCGAGGACGTCGCCCAAGCCCCCACCGGCGCCGCCCATGTCGAACGTGAAGCCTCCCGGGCCCTGGGCGCCGAAGCCGCCCGCGCCGGGGCCACCGCCGAAACCGCCCATGGGGCCGAGCGCCCGGACCTCGTCGTACTCCTTGCGCTTGTCGGCGTCGCCCACCACGTCGTACGCCGAGGACACCTCCTTGAACCGCTCCTCCGCTGCGGCGTCACCGGGGTTGGCGTCGGGGTGCAGCTCCCGTGCCAGCTTCCGGTAGGCGCGGGTGATGTCCTTGGCGTCGGCCTTCTCGTCGACGCCGAGGACCTCGTAGTAGTTCTTCTCGAACCATTCCCGCGGCGGGTTCACGGCTGTGTCAGCCCTTCACCTTGACCATGGCGGGGCGGATGACGCGGCCCTGCCAGGCGTAGCCGGCCCGCAGGACGTCGATCACGATGGTGGCCTCCTGGTCCTCGTCGGCGGGTTCGTGCAGCACGGCCTCGTGCGTCGTGGGGTCGAAGTCCTGGCCGAGCGGCTCGATCCGGGCCAGGCCGCGCTTCTCCAGCGTCTGGAGGAGGGCGGCGAAGATCGGCTCGACCTCCGTGGCGCCGTGGGAGATGGCGCCGTCGCAGGCGTCGAGCACGGGCAGCAGCTGCTCGACGAGGTCGGCCACCTTGCGGACGACCTCGTCATCGAGCTGCTTGACCGCGCGCTTGCGGTGGTTCTCGAACTCGGCCTGGGTGCGCCGGGCGAGGTCGAGGTACTCGTCGCGCTCGGCCGTGGTGGACTCGAGCGCGGCGACCAGGTCCTCGACCGAGGTCACCCCGTCGGCATCGGACTCGCCGACGAGCTCGTCGGTGAGCAGGGATTCGACGTCGACCTCGGGGCCGGGAGGCACGGCGGCCTCCTCAGCCCCGGGATCCTGGGCCTCGCTCACTGGTCCTCGCCGTCCTCATCGATGACCTCGGCATCGACGACGTCGTCGTCGTCGGCACCCGTGGCACCGGCGCCGCCCGCGGCATCAGCGTCGTACTGGCCGGCGTTCTCCGTGGCGGTGGCCTCGTAGAGCTTCTGGGCGAAGGCCTGCGAGGTGGTCGAGACCTCGTCGATGGCGGACTTCATGGCTTCGAGGTCGTCGCCCTCGTTGGCCGCCTTGAGGGTGGCGAGCGCCGCCTCGAGGGCGTCCTTCTCCGAGCCGGTGACCTTGTCGCCCTGCTCCTTGAGCAGCTTGTCGGTCTGGTACACGAGGGTGTCGGCCTGGTTGCGGACGTCGGCCTCCTCCTTGCGCTGGGCGTCCTCGGCCGCGTGGGCCTCGGCGTCCTTC
>CAZCVS010000387.1:0-3324 GCA_964501845.1 uncultured Iamiaceae bacterium | reverse complement strand
TTCCCCTGGCTGATGATCGCCATGGCCACGGTGTTCTTCGACCCGGCGTGGCCGCGCACCCTGGCGCGGCGTGCGCGCCGACGGCCGGCCGCGCCGCTCCCCGTCGAGGCCCTCGCTCCGGCCGGTCCTCCTGCCCCCGTGTGGCAGACGCGCCTGCTCGCCGGTGCGGCCGTCGCGTGGATCGCGCTCCAGCTCGCGCTGCCGCTGCGCCACCTCGCCTACCCGGGCGACCACCGCATGACCGCCGAGGGGTACCGGTTCGCGTGGAACGTCCTGCTGGTCGAGCGATCCGGCTCGGTCACGTTCCTGGTGCTCGACCGCGCGACCGGCAGGACCCGGGCCTTCGACCCCGCCCAGCTCTACACGCCGGCGCAGCTGCGGGTGATGGCCGGCGAGCCCGACCTCATCGTGCAGGCCGCCCACGCCATCGCCGCCCACGAGGCGGCCCGGGGCCACCGCGTCGAGGTCCGCGCCGACGCCTGGCTCAGCTTCAACGGCCGCCCCGCGGTCCGCTGGATCGACCCCGAGGTGGACCTCGCCACCGAGCCGCGCACCCTCTGGCCCAAGCCCTGGATCCTGCCGGCCACCTGAACCCTGACGCGAGCGTGGCCGGGAGCTGAACCCACTCTGACCTGGTCGGCTAGTCCGTTCGACCCCTTGTCGAACACCACGGCGCGTTGGCCTCAGGACCGAGCTGCTGGCTCCGATGACGGGACTGTCAGATATCCCAGCTCTGGAGGAGGGCACCGATGCGAACACGGCACCGCCGCGGGCACCCGGGCGGAGCAGGCCGCACCCGCGGCAGCGAGCGGGGCGTGGCCCTGGTCGAGTTCGCGCTCATCGGGCCCCTGCTGGTCTTCCTGCTGCTCGGCATCGTCGACTTCGGGTTGAACCTGTCGAACCAGATCGGCGTCCGCCAGGGGGTGCGGGAGGGGGCGCGCCAGGCATCGGTGGCGAACTTCGGTCCCACGGCCTCGTGCGGGGCCACGTTCACCACACCGGGCACGCCGAACATGCAGAAGCTGATCTGCTTCACCAAGTCCCGCAGCGACGTCAGCTCCTCCAAGGTGTCGGTCGCCATCCGCTTCGATCCCGGCAGCGCTTCGTACCCCGCGCCGGTCGCCGGGAACCCGGCACCGGTCGGGAACGGCATCGTCGTGTGCGCGGTGACGCCACTGGTCAGCCCCAGCAAGCTGCTGAGCCCCATGCTGGACGGCAAGTACATCAAGTCGAAGACCACGATGCGCATCGAGAAGGGATCGGGCGTCGCCGAACTGCAGGCGAACGAAGCCGACCCCACCGGAGCCAACTGGTCCTGGTGCACGCCATGACCGGCCTCGCCCACCACCGTCGGGGAGCGGCGGCGGCCGGATCCGGGCGCGAGCGCGGAGCGGTGCTGGTGATGGTGGCGATCTCGATGATCGCCATCCTCACGATCGTGGCCCTCGTGGTCGACGTGGGCTACGCGAAGCAGTACCGACGCCTGTCCCAGAACTCAGCCGACGCGGCCGCCCTCGCCGCGGCCCAGGACCTCGACGGCAGCCCCGCGAAGACCACCACCGCATTGGCCACCGCCAAGACGTGGGCCCGCAAGAACGACGCCCAGATCACGGCGGCGTCGTGGGCGGGGTGCACCGACCCGAAGGCCCTGCCCGTTCGCCCCGACCCGGGGAACAGCTGCATCTCGTTCAGTCCGGACTACCTGACGGTCCGCGTCCTGCTGCCGGCGATCACCCAACCGGTCTTCTTCGGCGGGGTCACCGGCTCGAAGGGGTTCGACGTCAACGCCTCCGCCGCCGCAACCAAGACCCCGGGGACCGTGACGGCGGCTGCCGGGCCGTGCGGGCTCTGCGTGATCGAGGGCCGGACCCTCCAGATCGCCGGGAGCACCGCGATCTCCGTCACCGGCGGCGAGATCCAGGCGGATCGCCTCACCGCGAACGCCAACGACAACAACAACGCGATCACCCCCGTCCCGCTGCGCTGGTACGCCAGCAACGGCAGCAACTGGGGCCGCAACGTGCAGCCGGCGCCGGCCACCTTCAACTCCCGCTACTCGCAGCTCAGCGCACCCGTGCCGAACCCGTTCGCGGCCAAGACCGTCGACTACACCGGCCTCGTCACCGACGGGTCCAACATCAACTACTCCGGTGGCGCCAGCCCGCTCGTGCCCAACCGGATCTACACCCAGAACGTCAACATCCAGGGCGGGACGCTCACCTTGGCGCCCGGGATCTACTACTTCGCCAACACCCTCAACGTCACCAACGGCGCCAAGTTGATCGGGACCAACGTGACGCTGGTGTTCTCGTGCCGGGCGTCGTGCGCCACGGTCGGCGGCGAGCCGGGCAAGTTCAACTTCAGCCAAGGCACCACCGTGCAGATCACCGCGCCCACCTCAGGGACCTACGCGGGCATGGCGATCATGTTCGACCCCGACGGCTCGCAGGGCACCCCGAACCAGCTCAGCGGCACCATCACCCTCAACGGCGCCGTGTACGCCAAGAAGGCCGGCTTCAACATGGGCTCGTCGAGCGCGGTGATCAAGGCGTGGACGATCGTGTCCGGCGGCAACTTCGACGCCAACAACGGCACCCTCCAGATCGACAACAACGCGTACGCCAACGCCGTGGGCGGCGGGGGCGGCGGGTCCACGACCGGTGGCTCGGTCAGCCTCGTCGGCTGAACGACGACCACCCTCCACCCCTCGAACTTCGTAGGTGGCACGTCCGAAACGGGCGCCCTCACCTCCGAAGTTCGCGTGGTTCTGGGGTCACTCGGCGGGCGGGAGGAGGTTCCTGAGGAGGTCGACGAGGGTGCCGGCGAGGTCGGGGGTCTTGGGGATCGGGAGCATCAGCTGCTCGACGTTCTCCTTGTAGACGGCGCCGCGGAACAGGCGCTGGAGGCGAACCTGCTGGCTGGTCTTGAGCACCAGCGGCGAGACCCGGGCCGTCCACGCCGGCCCACCGAACGCGGGACCCTTGGTGACGTTGATCTCCCGGACGCCCAGGCGGTGGGCCTCGGCTCGGAGGCGGGCCACGTCGAGCAGGCGCACGGCCTCGGCGGGCACCGGGCCGAACCGGTCTTCCCACTCGGTGCGGATGTCGTCGACCTGGGCGTCGGTGGTGACCTCGGCCAGGCGCCGGTAGGCCTCGAGCCGCAGCTCCTCCTTGGGCACGTAGTCCGGCGAGAGGTTGGCGTCGAGCGGCAGGTCGAGCTTGATCTCGGCCGGCTCGCGGACGGGCTCCCCCTTGAGCTCCTGAACCGCCTCGTGGACCATCGACACGTACAGGTCGTAGCCCACCGCGGAGATGTGGCCGCTCT
>CAZCVS010000386.1:0-3328 GCA_964501845.1 uncultured Iamiaceae bacterium | reverse complement strand
AGGCGGGTGCCCCGTTGCCGGGGTTGGTTCTGCCGCCGTTGCGTCTGGGGTCGAGATGGTCGGCTTGGCAGTGGGCGACCTTGACGTTGCAGCCGGGCCAGTAGCAGGTGCGCCACAGGAGCATCACCGCTGCTCGCAGGGGGCCGGTGAAGAGCTGGTGGTAGCCGGACATGTCCAAGATGACGCTGTCCCAGCCGACGACGGCCCGTCGGATCCGGCCGGCCAGGGTGGCGGCGAACGCTTCGGTGGGGTCGATGGGGTACCCGTCGCTGGTCTCGCACCGGAACCGCTTCGCCGGATGCTGCTCAGACGGTGCGATCTCGCGGTCGCGCTCGTCGGTGGCCGCGGCCTCGTCGGGTTCGCCGCCCGACTCGGCACCAGAACCGGTGTCGGCCTGAGGGGTAGGAGCGGGATCGGCGTCGGGCTGAGGGGCGGGGTCCAGATCAGGGTCGGTGGGCCGGAGGCCGAGGCCGGGGATGGGGCGGGGCTCGAGCTCGGCGCCGACGGCGCGGCGCGCTTCGCGTTCGAAGGTGTCGTGGTCGATCAGCACCGTCAGGTCGATGCGCGAGCCTCCCGGCACGGCGGCGAACGCGTCGGCGGCGTACCGGTAGATCCGGGTGAGGGCATCTGCGTCGCGCTGGTCGAAGGTGCGATCGAGGTGCTCGATCGTGGTCGCCTCGCCGTGGATCGCGTAGGCGTCGGCCCAATCGGCTTCGAACTCGGCCCGGACGAACGCCTGTTGGATCGCGTGCATCTGCGCTCCGGTGAGGCCACCGAAGCGGGCGAGAAGCTCCCAGCCGCCGTCGTAGTCCTGGGTCAGGCGGGCGCGCCGGTTCTCGTGGCAACGCCGGGACCGGTCGGCCGTTCCGTCCTCGTCCGCCTCACGCATCCAGTTCGTGAGCCGGCGGTCGAACTCCTCGTAGGACAGCGTCGTCGCCAGCACCGCGACCTGGGAGTCCAGGCCAACGAAGTCCACCTGGACCCGCGGGTTCACGAAGACCCGGGCGATCCGGTCGATCTGGCACGAGCCGATCAGGCCGGCAACCAGCCCCGCCTTGACCGCGGGCATGGCCACCAGCATCCGCCGGGCTCGGTCCCGCCGCCGCGCCTCCGGCTCCGACAGGTGGTTGACGTGCCCGACCATCACCCGCCCCGACGCATGACCATCCGGGCGGTGCAGCTCCCGCTCCTCGATCGCGTCGACGACACCGAGCTGCACGGCCCGGACCTTGCGCTGCAATCGCTCGACCGACCGGGCCAGCGCCATCGCCGCCGACACATCCGTCGGGTCCAGCTCCACGCCGACGAGCAGGTCGAGCGCGGCGTCCACCTGCTCCACAGCAGCGTCGGCGGTCACGGTCATCGGCATACGACAACCATACGAGGGGGGTCTGACAGGGAACCCAGCTGTTCCCTAGCTTTTCATGCAATGTCCGATTTCGGTCAGGCCAGCGCCGGTCCTGATCACTCCTCGTCGAACTCGGACCAGACCTCGGCAGTGTCGGCGCCCAGCGGGCGACCGGCCCAGCGGAGGCGTCCGGGGGTCGCCGACAGGCGGGCGACGAGGCCTTGCATGGGGGTGCCGTCGAGGTCGACGACCGTGCCCCGCTCGATCATGTGGGGGTCGGCGGCGAGGCCCTCCATGTCGTAGACCGGCGCGGCGGCGGCGTGGGCCTCCTCGAACACCCGGAGGACCTCGTCGATGGGGCGGGCGGCGCACCAGGCGCCCAGCACCTCGTCGACCTCGACGCGATGGGCGATGCGCCCGGCGAAGCCGGCGAACCTGGGGTCGTCGCCCAGGCCGATCAGGTCCATGACCCGGACCGCAACCGATTCGGCCGACGTGGAGATGGCGACCCACCTCCCGTCGCCGCAGCGGTACGTCCCGCGCGGCACCGAGTACGGGATCCCCGAGCCCAGCCGGACCTGCTGCTCGCCGCGGGTCTCCCACAGGCTCATCAGCGGACCCATGAGCTGGAACAGCGACTCGAGCAGGTTGACGTCGACGACCTGACCGACGCCCGAGTGCCGCGCGACCATGGTGGCGAAGGCCGAGGTCAAGGCAGTGACCTCGTCGGTCAGGGCGATGGGCGGGAGCAGCGGCCCGCCCTCGGGCTCGCCGTTGATGGCGGCGAAGCCCGACATCGCCTCGGCGAGGGTGGCGAACCCCGGGCGCTGCGCGTAAGGACCGTCCTGGCCGAAGCCGGTGACCCGGGTGACGACGAGCTTCGGGTTCGAGGCGATCAGCTCCACCGGGTCCAGGCCGAGGCGTTCGAGGGTGCCGGGGCGGAAGTTCTCGACGAGCACATCGGCGGTGTCGATCAGCCGGCGCACGCGGTCCAGGTCGTCGGGATCCTTCAGGTCGGCGATCACGCTGCGCTTGTTGCGGCCGGCCAGCTTCCACCAGAGGGTCACATCGTCGTCGGGGTGGGTCCAGCCCATCGCCCGGGTGGTGTCGCCGGTGCCGGGGCGCTCGACCTTGATGACATCCGCGCCGAAGTCGGCGAGGTAACGGGCGCATCCCGGCCCGGCGACCACGGTGGCCAGGTCCACCACCCGCAGGTCGTGGAGGGGCCCGTCCGCGGGACCGCTCATGCCAGCACGTTGGCCAGCGGCAGCGAGCCGGCGCGGCCGGTCAGGAGGCGCAGGATGCTCGCGGTGTCATCCGCGGTGGACAGGTCGAGCAGCACCTCGATGGCGACGCGGGCGCCCGCGAGGGGCGGCGGCGACGGGATGGCGATGGCCTCGGCCAGGTCGGTGCCGTGCACGACCAGTTCGACGACGCGGGTGGCCAGGTACTGGTCGAGGGCGATCTCGCCGACGAACGTGTGGACGTCGGTGTCGCCCGAGACGTTGGACACCACCTGCTCGGCCGCGGCCCACAGCTGGTCGGTGGCGTCGACCCAGTCGGTGTGGAGCCGGGCCTCCTGGCGGGCCCGGTTGGCGATGTGGACGTGCGGCGTCCGCTCGGCCAGCACGATGCGGAAGTACTCGGCCGCGGTGTCGATGCGCGTCGGGTCCTTGACCTCCCCCTCGACGTACTCGGACACGGTCTTGAACGCCCGACCGCCGTGCGCCACCAGCTCCCGCACGGTCCACTCGCCCACCGCGTTCTGATCCCACTGGTGGTCGTCGACACCGCCGACGAGCGACCGCCACCAGTGACCTGACTCGCGGAAGGCCGCCAGCGTCTCGGTGGCGTCGAAGGTTCGGTCGGCCATGGGGGCTCCTGGCGTCAGGTCGAGATGAGGAAGCAGCGATCGGCGAGGCGGCCGAGCGCGTAGTCGTGGTAGAGCCCGTGGTACATGTGCCGGGTCTTCTCCGTCCA
>CAZCVS010000385.1:0-3345 GCA_964501845.1 uncultured Iamiaceae bacterium | reverse complement strand
GGCGTTGCACTCCGACGAGGGGGGTCCGACGTCGGTGCGCGACATCGCCGAGCGCACCGGGCTCCCCCAGCCCTACCTCGAACAGATCCTCCTCGCCCTGAAGGGGGCGGGGCTGGTGCGCTCCAAGCGCGGCGTCGGCGGCGGCTACGTGCTGGCCCGGGCGCCGGAGGACATCAGCCTCTCCGACATCGTCAGCGCCGTCGACGGGCCGATCGTGGCCGGCGACTTCGGTCAGCCCCACACCGACGGCGCCTGCGACCACGAGGGCCAGTGCGTGCTGCTGGCCGTGTGGGCCGATGTCGGCGAGCACATGCGCAAGCTCCTCGAAGGCCAGACCCTCGCCGACGTGGCCGCCATCGCCCGCGGCCAAGCCCCCTGGCCCGACCCCGTCACCTGATCCCACCCAGGACTCGGGCGCCACAGCCTCGTGCGCCTTTGGGTCGTGAAGACCCACAACTGCACGCGACTCTCCTCCGGCCGCTTGCGGACAGCACAGCCTCGTGCACCTCTAGGTCGTGTGGACCCACAAGTGCACGCGGCTGCGAGCAGCAGCCCGGCCGAACGCGAGCGACGAGACGAAGCCCGCCACCCCCTGGGCGCGTGGTTCAGAACCCGTGCGCGGCGACCCGGTCCCGATCGCCGAGACGATGCGACGACCCAGCGCGCTCGCCGCGCACGACCAACCCAGCGCGCTCGTCACGCACACCGACCGAGCGCTCGAACCGCCGTGAGCGGTCAGGAGAGCTGGGCGCGGATGGCCTGAAGGTCGGCGGGGAGCTCGGAGGAGAACTCCAGGCGCTCACCGGTGACCGGGTGGTCGAAGCCGAGGCGCTCGGCGTGGAGGAACGGCCGCGGGCATGGCAGCGACTCTCGGGCGCCCCGGTATCGCTCATCTCCCACCACGGAGTGCCCGATGGCAGCCAGGTGCACGCGAATCTGGTGCGTCCGGCCGGTCTCCAGCTTGCACGCCAGCTCGCTGACCACCACGGGCTGGTCGTACGCGATCTCGACCTCGTAACGGGTCCGGGCCGGCTTGCCCTTCTCGGTGATGGCCATCTTGGTGGGGTGCTTCGGTGAGCGGCCGATGGGTGCGTCGACGACGCCTCGAGGCGACTCCAGGTGGCCCCACACGAGCGTGCGGTACTGGCGGTCGACGCTGCGGGCCGCGAGCTGCTCGACGAGCGACTCGTAGGCCACCGTGCTGCGGGCCACCATGAGCAGGCCCGACGTGCCCCGGTCCAGGCGGTGGACGATGCCGGGACGGTCCGGGTCGCCGACGGTGGCGATCTCGGGGTAGATGGCGAGCAGGCCGTTGGCGAGCGTGCCGCTGGTGTGGCCCGCGCCCGGGTGGATCACGAGATCGGCCGGCTTGTCGATCACGATCACGTCGTCGTCGACGTAGACCGACGGGATCGGGACACCGGGATCGGGCTGGGGTCCCTCGTGGACCGGCGCCGCGGCCAGGTCGATGGCGATCTCCGCGGCCGCCGAGAGCCGGTCGGCGCCGCGCCGGGCGACGACACCGTCGAGGCGCACCGCGCCCGCGGCCACGAGGCGCGCCGCCTCGGTCCGGCTGACGTCGGTGACCATGGCGACGATGCGGTCGATGCGCTCACCGACCAGTGACTCCGGAACCTCGACGACGACCGTGCGGTCGGCGCTCACTGGGGCACTCGGAAGCTGGCGATCACGAGGAGGACCGCGCCGACCACGATGGCCGCGTCGGCGATGTTGAACACCGGCCACCACTGGAGGTCGATGAAGTCGATGACGGCACCGTGGAGGAACCCGTCGTCCCCCCGGAAGGCCCGGTCGAGCAGGTTCCCCACCGCGCCGCCGGAGATCAGCCCGGACGCGACGGCACCGAGCGGGTAGCGGCTGGTGGCACCGAACGACACGGCGATGACCACGCCGATGGCGAGCACCGAGATCCACGGGCCCAGCCCGTCGTCGCTGCCGAGGCTGAACGCCACGCCGGTGTTGTAGAAGAGGTTGAACTGCAGCGAGCCGATGAGGCCGATGATCTCGCCGCCGCTGAGGCGGTTGACCGCCCACCACTTCGACGCCTGATCGGCGACGAGGACGGCGACCGCGACGGACGCGACCAGGCCCAACCGGCGCGGTGGCAGGTCAGCTGGCGCATCGCCGGGGACGGCGACCGTCGGGGGCGCCTCGTCGGTGTGGAGATCGTCGGTCATGAGCGCGACCTAGCGGTGGCCGAAGCCCCCGACCTTGTACTCCACGCGCTCGCGGGCCCATGGGATCGCCTCCAGGCGCTCCTTGGGGATCGCCAGACCGGACTGCTCGCAGATGCCGTAGGTGCCCAGGGCGAACTTGGCCAGGGCGTGGTCGATCTCCTCGATGGCAGCGCGGGCCTGGGCCGAGAGGGTGAGATCGCGCTCGCGCTCCATGCTCAGGGTGTCGCCCTCGCCCGACTCCTCGTCGAACTGCGTGTCGCCGGACTCGAAGTCGGCCACGAGGTCACGGGCCTCCGCCTCCAGGATCTCCGCCTGGTGCAGGTACGTGGCGCGCTCGTGCTCGAGCAGCTTCTCCTGCGAGGTCAGCCACCGGGACCCGAACGGAGACTTGGTCAGCTTCTTCTTGGCCGCGGCCTTCTTCGACGCGGTCGCCTTCTTGGTCGGCGCAGCCTTCTTGGCGGGAGCGGCCTTCTTCGACGCAGCCTTCTTCTTAGCGGCGGCCTTCTTGGCGGGAGCGGCCTTCTTCGACGCAGCCTTCTTCTTGGCCGCGGCCTTCTTCGCTGGTGCGGCGTTCTTCTTCGCAGGTCCCACCCGAGCCACCGCGGTCAGCGCCGCCGGCCGAAGCGCCAGCCTCGACGGTCGTCATCGTCGAACAGGGCCTGGGACTGCTGCACCTCATCGGTGTCACGGGGTCCCAACGGCTGATCGTCGACCATCGCCTTGCGGAGCTCCGTGAGGAAGGCGTCTTCGTCGCCGTCGCCAGGGAGCTCGGAGGCATCGCCGGGTGCGAAGCCCAGGTCGACCGCGCTCACCGGCGCGGTGGGCGGCCCGGCGTCGGGCGGATCATCGATGCCGGGAGCCTCGTGGTCCACCTCGTCGAACGAGAGGGCCGGCGGCGCCGACTCACCGGAGGGAGCCGCATCGACGTCATCGGTCACGACGACGACCGGATCGGGCTCGGCGGGCGCCGCGTCCGGCACGGTGTCGTCGACCGGGGCCCCCTGGGGCTCCGACGCCACCGCCTCGGGCTCGGGCTCATCGAGGTCCGAGAAGTCCGGAAGCTCCGGATCGCTCAGGGCCGGCGCTGGCGCGAGGCGGAAGCCGGACGGATCATCGAGGATCTGATGGAGCTCGGCCAGGGTCGACC
>CAZCVS010000384.1:0-3355 GCA_964501845.1 uncultured Iamiaceae bacterium | reverse complement strand
ACTCGTTGGCCATGCCGTCGGCGATGGCGGCCTCGTGGTCCCACCAGCCGAGCTGTGGATCGTGCTCCGCCAGGGTCAGGATGATCCGCTCGGCGAACACGCTCAGCACGTCGCGCACGTGCACGCCGTACTCGAGGGCGGACCACGTGGTGGGCGCGGGCCGCTGGCGCACGGCGTGGTCGTCGGCCTGGGCGAGCAGCTCGCCGAAGGGGTGGACCTCGTCTCGGACTTGGGCGCCGATGGCCCGAGCGGCGAGCTCGCCGTTCACCAATCCGCAGCCGGCGCAGGTCTCGCCGCCGGTCACGAGCGGGTGCCACGCGTCCAACCCGCTGCCCGGCCCGCCGTCGATCCGTCGGCCGGTCGGCTCGGAGCTCGGCTCCGGCGTCGGCGACGCCACCTCTTCTCGGACTTCGTGGGTGGGATCGCCCGGATCGGTGTGCTCACCTGCGAAGTCCGGGTGTGGGGCGGGCTCGGAGGCGGGCGCGTCTCGGGGGAGGTACCCGTCCGCAGGGCCTCCAGCGATGACCGCTCCGATCCGCCAGAGGTTCCCGTCGAGGTCCTCGGTGGCGAACTCGCGGATGCCGTAGGGCTGGTCCTCCGGCGCGGCGATGGTGCGGGCGCCCATGGCGGACCAGTGGGCGTGCACGGCGTCGGCGTCGGCGACGCGGAGGTAGGCGCCCGAGAGCGACTCGGTGGCCGGCGGGGCGTCGGCGAACTCGTTGAGGTGGAGCTCGGCGCCGTCGAAGCCGAGGATCGCGTAGCCGTCGAAGAAGGCACGGACCCGGAACCCGAGGCGCTCGTACCAGGCCACGGACCGAACCAGGTCGGACACGGGCAGCACCGGGACGGCGGTGGTCGAGCCGCTCATGCCCGACCGAAGAGGTGATCGCCCACCAGCGCCAGGCCGGTGAGGTCGTGGACATCGCTGCGCAGGAACGGCACGCGGACCACCGGAGCCGGCTCCACCATCTGGGCCAGCCCGGAGAGGTGTTCCTCTTCGCGGTGGGCCACGAGCGAGAAGTCGGCGAGGTTCCGGTAGAGGCCGCCGAGGTCCGAGCCGGCGAAGGTCTCGGACCGCTCCCGCAGCGCTTCGGGCATCTCGTCGGTGAAGTGCGGGTGCATCCGGTTGACGATGAGCGCGGCGATGGGGATGTCGGCCTCGCCCAGCTTCTCGGCGAAGAACCGGGCCTCGGCCACGGTGTCGCGCTTGGGCGACGCCACCAGCACGTAGGAGGTGGCGGGGCTGGTCAGCAGGTCCAGCACCTGTTCGGCGCGGTCCTTGAACCCGGCTTCCATGCCGTCGAAGGCCTGGAAGAACGTGACGGCGTCCTCGAACACCGAGGCCCCGACCACCTTGGACACCTGGCGGACGAACGCCTGGGCGGCGACGTTCACGGCCTTCATGACGCCGCGGGTCGGGGCCATGATCACCCGGTACAGGCGGTGGTCGAGGAAGCGGGTCAGCCTCCTGGGGGCATCGAGGAAGTCGAGGGCGTTGCGGCTCGGCGGCGTGTCGACGACGACGAGGTCGAAGTCGGTGCTGTTGTGGAGCTCGTAGAGCTTCTCCATCGCCATGTACTCCTGCGTGCCCGACAGCGCACCGGAGATGTTCTTGTAGAAGCGGTTGGCGAGGATGCGCTCGGCTTGCTCGGGATCGGACGAGTAGGTGGTGACGAGGTCGTCGAAGGTGCTCTTGGTGTCGAGCATGACCGCCCAGAGCTCGCCGGCCCAGGGCCCGTCGATCCGCTTGGGCGTGTTGCCGATCCCGTCGAGGCCGAGGGCGTCGGCCAGCCGCTTGGCCGGGTCGATGGTGACGACCACGGCGCGCCGGCCGACGGCCGCCGCTTCCATCGCCACGACCGCAGCCGTGGTGGTCTTGCCGACGCCACCTGAGCCCGAGCAGATGACGATGTGGCTGGTGGTGACCAGCTCGGTCAGCCCGATCGGCGCGGTCACGAGAGCTCCCCGATCCCGGCGAGCAGCGTCGTCGCCAGCTCGCCGAGCTGTGCCGGGCCGAGCTCGGCATCGAAGAGGTAGGGCAGGGAGAGCTGCGGGAGCGGGAGGGCGGCGGCGAGCCGTCCCACCTGGTCGGCCTGGAGCGCCATCCGCTCGCGGCGGAACGAGGCGGCGGCATCGAGCGCGGCGGCCTCCCCCGGCCGGAGGCTGGCACCGGCGGCCGCGGCCGCGGCCGGCACGTCGAGGCCGGGCAGCGGCGGGTACAGGCCGTTGACCACCACCGGGCCGAGGCTGATGCCGACGCGGTCCTCGAGCTGGTACGCCGTCTCGACCAGCTCGTTGACCGGGGTCTCCTCCGGCAGGGTCACGAGCATCACCTGGCAGCGTTCCGGATCGCTCAGCAGGCCGAGCACGTCTTTGGCCTGGCTGTTGATCGGGCCGATGGGGACGGCGTCAGCCAGGCCGCTCGCGGACTGGAGGAACGTGATGGCGTGGCCGGCCGCCGGCGCGTCGAGGATCAGCAGATCGGCCAGGCCGGCCCGCTCCATCTGCTTGATCTTCCCCAGGACGAGGATGTCGCGGATGCCCGGGATGGCCGTCGACACCATGTCGAGGGCGCCACTGGTCATCAGCCGCTTGGAGATGCGACCCATGTCCGAGTCCTCGAGGTACTCGACCAGCGCCTCGTCGGGGGTGAGGGTGCGGGCCCGGACCGAGGCGGTGCCGGCCTCCGGATCGGCGGTGGCCAGCTCGACCTCGTCGTAGGAGAACGCGGGGACGCCGTACATCGACGACAGGCCGGACTTGCCCTCGACCTCGATGATCAGCGACGACAGGCCCGAGCGGGCGGCGGCGAGCGCCACGGTGGCAGAGACCGTGGTTTTGCCCACACCGCCCTTGCCCGCCACGATGAGCAGACGAGAAGCCGTGAAGAACCGTGCTGGATCCACTCCAGTTCCCCTCACCGTTGGCTTCATCCGGAGGCACTCGCGTTGCGCAGACTACCCACCCTCGGTGTTGCCCTCACCACGTTGGCCGTGGTCATGGGCGCCTTCTCATCCCTGGCGGGCCCGGCCGCGGCACAGCCGGGGGCGGTCGCTCAGACCTCGTCTGGCGGCCCCGGGCGGGTCAGCATCATCAAGGTCGAAGGTCTCATCGACCCCGTGATGGCCGAGTTCATCGACCGCTCGATCAGCGAGGGCGAAGCCGCCGAGGTGGTCGCCGTCGTGTTGCAGATGGACAGCTCCGGCTCGGTCGTCGACGACGACCGGCTGATCGAGCTGGCCAAGCACATCCACGAGTCGGAGGTGCCGGTCGCCGTGTGGGTGGGGCCCAGCGGGTCCAGCGCGCTGGGCGGCGCCGCCCAGCTCGCCGGTGCGGCCGAGCGCATCGGCATCGC
>CAZCVS010000383.1:0-3379 GCA_964501845.1 uncultured Iamiaceae bacterium | reverse complement strand
GAACGTGTCGTCCTCGAACGGCAGCCGGCCGATGTCGCCGAACAGCGGCGAGAAGTCCTTGCCGTCCCAGTGGCCGGCCAGTTCGGGATCGGGGAGGTCGACGCCGCAGAACGTGGCGTCGGGCCACCGGGCGGCGAGCCGGGCGGTGACCTCGCCCTCGCCGACGCCGACCTCGAGGATGCGGGCGGGGGAGGTGGCCGGGAGCGAGGCGTCGAGGGCGGCGAAGAAGCCGTCCATCAGCTTCTGCTCGATCGGGTTCTTCGACGCGTACTTGTCGTACGTGTTGCCCGTCTCCACGTCCTCGCCGTCGACCTCGATGGTGGTCTTCGCCATCAGGAGGCCTTCACGGCGACGGGAGTGGTGCAGGGCGCGACGGTGTCGGCGAGGTCGCTCATGAGGGATCACGGTACTTGGCTGCTCTGAGGCCCGAGGAATCCCGCGACGGCCTCTACCGCCCCGGTCCGAGGTCGCGAACACCCCGCCGGTAGGCTCGCGCCCCGTGCCCGATCCGACCGAGACTCGGCCCCGTCGCCGCGGTCCCGTCCCGGTCGTGGTCGTCGCTGCGACCCTTGCGTTCGGGGCGCTGGCCGCGTTCTGGTCGATCGTCGCGCCCCTGGGCGAGGCCCCCGACGAGCCCGCCCACCTGGCACTCGTCTTGCACCTCGCGGACGGCAACGCCTACCCGGACTACGACAGGCTCACGAACCAGGCGGCCATCATCCGGCTCTGCAAGACCTACGCCGCCGCCACCCGGGCCTGCCCGCGCGACGGCGAGGAGGTCACGCTGACCTCGACGCGGCGACACCCCCGGACCGAGGCGCCGGACAAGGGGACCCGTCCCGCATGGGACGACGCCGGCGGCGACGCGTCGGTCGGCCAGCTCAACCAGATGCCCCAGCACCCGCCGCTCTACTACCAGGCCATGGCCACCGTCTTGCGGGTGGAGCGGGCGCTCGGCGGCGGGCCCTGGTCCGCGGACCGGGAGCTGGCGCTGCTGCGCCTGGCCAACGCCGCGCTCGTCGCCCCGCTGCCGCTGCTGGCCTGGTGGGCCGCCCGGCGGTTCCGCTCGAGCGGGGTGGTGGCGGTGGCGGCCGCGGTGTCGGTCTTCGCCGTGCCCATGCTCACCCACATCGGCTCCACCCTGAACAACGACAACCTGCTCACCCTCTGCTTCGCCATCGCCATCGCCCTGCTCGCCGGGGTCCTGCGCGGCGACCGGTCACTGCGGACGGCCGTCGCGGTCGGGGTCGTGACGGCGCTCGCGCTGCTCACCAAGGCGTTCGGCATCGTGCTCATCCCCGCGATCATCGTGGCCTACCTGCTGGGAGCCACCGAGGAGCGAGGCACGGCCTGGCGCGACCGCCTCCGCGGCCTCGTCGCGCCGCTGGCGGCCGCGGGCGGAGCCGTCGTGGCCCTGGCCGGCTGGTGGTACATCGGCGTCCGGGTGCGCACCGGCCGGTTCGCCCCCACGATCGAGTCCGAGCGCCTCACCGCCGCGCTCGCCCCGCCGGGGTTCGCCCCGGACCTCGCCGACTTCCTCGAGGAGTTCGTGCGCAACGTGAACAACCGGTTCTGGGGATCGTTCGGGTGGTACACGATCCGCTTCCCCACGTGGCTGGCCACCGTCTGCACGGTGATCGTCCTCGCCATGGTGGTGACCGCGCTGATCCCCAAGCGTGACGAGGCCGGGAGCAGCCGGCTCCAGCGCGCCGCCCTCCTCGTCCCCGTCGCCGCGCTCGGCGGGTTCGTGTTCCTGCGGGCGTGGGGGCTCTACTCGCTCACCAGCAAGTTCCAGTTCCTCCAGGGCCGCTACCTGTTCGCCGGGCTGGTGGGTCTCCTCGTGGTCACCGCCATCGGCCTCCACCGCCTCGCCGGGCGGTGGGCGCCCGTGGCCGCGGCCGGGTTCGCGGCGTTGCTGCAGGTCGAGGCGCTGCGCCGTAGCTTCGCCGGCTGGTGGGGCGGGCCCGGCCTCGGCCCGAGGGGCCAGCTCCGGGCGATGACCGCCTGGAGCGCCTGGCCGGGTGAACTGATCGCCCTGCTCGGTGTCGTCCTCGTGGCGCTCGCGGCCTGGTTCACCGTCGAGCTGGTGCGCTTCGTGCTTCAGGCGGGAGACGAGCGGCCAGTAGGATCGGTGCCCACATGAGCGCCACCGAACCGACCGCCGCCTCGCCGCGCCGGTTGCCCCTCGAGACGTTCGCCGTGGCGGGCGTGGCCTGGCTGTGGGGCGCCGTGCTGCTGCGCGTCTGGGACATGCCGAAGCGGCTCCCGTTCGACACCCGCTCCGACGCCACCCTCATCTCCTCGATGGTCAAGACCATGGAGGAACGTGGCTGGTACCTCAACCAGCCTCGGCTGGGCGCCCCGTTCGGCCAGCAGTTCTACGACTTCCCCCACGGCGGCGAATCGTTCCAGTTCGGGGTGATGAAGGTCCTGGTGATGATCACGGGCGACTGGGGCCTGGCCATCAACCTCTACTTCTGGCTGGGCTTCGGCGTGCTGGCCTCGGTCACGTTCCTGGTGCTGCGCCACCTGCGGTTCGGTCCGGTGGTGGCGGGCATCGCGGCACTGATCTTCACGTTCATGCCGTACCACTTCACCCACGGCGAGATGCACCTGTGGCGCAGCACGTACTACTCGGCGCCGCTCGCCGCGCTGCTGCTCGTGTGGGCCACGGCGTGGCGGGAGCGGTTCCTTGCTGATCCGGCACGCGTGGGCAAGGGCTCCATCCGCGGCAACCTGCGGTGGCCCCGCATCGCTGGTGCCGCCGCCGTCGCCGTGGTCATCGCCGGCACCGAGACCATGACCACCGGCTTCACGATGACCCTGTTGCTGTCCGGCGCGCTGGTGGCGGCCATCCGGTGGCGCGAGCCCGCCCGGCTGGTGGTCGCGGTCGCCCTCATCGCGGTCATGGGCCTCACGTTCGGGCTGCTCAGCTACCCGACGCTGAACTTCTACCGGGTGCACGGCACCAACGAGCAGGCCGCCCGCCGGCTGGTGACGGAGAGCGAGCTCTACGGCCTCAAGCTCAGCCGGTTGGTGACCCCCCAGGGGGGCCACCGCCTGGAGGCCCTGTCGAAGCTCGGCGCCCGGGCCCAGGACCAGAGCTTCGTGCCCAGCGAGGGCGGCCAAGCGCTCGGGATCCTCGGCACCGCCGGCTTCCTCGGGGCGCTGTGGGGAGCCTTCGCCGGACGGTGGCGGCGCGACCGCCCCGACACCCGCCCCGGCTGGGATCGGTCCGCGCTGCGCGAAGACGCCACCACGTTCACCCTGCTGGCGCTGCTGTTCGGCTCCATCGGCGGCCTGGCGATCCTGGTGTCGATGGCCGGCTTCTCGCAGATCCGCGTCTGGAACCGGATCATGTTGATCATCGCCTTCTTCG
>CAZCVS010000382.1:0-3382 GCA_964501845.1 uncultured Iamiaceae bacterium | reverse complement strand
TCCACGGTGGCATCGGCTTCACCTGGGAGCACCCGGCGCACCTCTACTTCAAGCGGGCCAAGTCGTCGGAGCTGCTGTTCGGTGATCCGACCTACCACCGTGAGCTGCTCGCCCAGCGCATCGGCATCTGATCCGGCGGCGGCGTGGTCTGACGCCGACGTCACGAGCCGTAGCCTTGCGGGGCGCTTCTCCGGCCCGGCCGTCCCCTTCACGAAGCGCTCCACCTTGCCGATAGCTCCAGCGATGCATCGAGAGCCTTCCGTCCCATCGCCCGCGCGGCGCGCCCCCGGGCGCGCCGCGGTGCTGGGCGTCGTCGCGGTCTTGGTCATCGGGCTGGTCGGCGGTCCGGCCGCCGCTCAGGCCACCGAAGACATCGATCGGCCCCTGACCAAGACCGAGCACGAAGCCGCCGCCGCGGCGCTCGAGGAGACGCTCGCGCTGGCCCCCAAGGATCAGCCGCCGGCCGCGGACGACCCGTTCCAAGAGGTCGCGTCGGCCCAGGCCGCGGTGGCCGAGCGGGGGTTCGACCGGCTCAGCGCCACCACGCGCTCCGATGCGGCCAACGTCACCGCGCTCGAAGCGGTCGTCGAGCTCCAGGCCGCCCAGGCGAAGGAGGCCGCGGCGGTCAAGGTGCGCACGGCCGCCATCGCCGAGGTGTCGCGGGAGCGGCGACGGCTCTCGGACCTCACCGTGCGGGCCTATGTCACCGGCGGTGAGTCGAACGTCGAGGACTACCGGGCCTACGTCGAGGGCGATACCTCGGACCCGGCGGCCGGCCGTCAGATCATGTTCGACCAGGTGCTCGAGCGGCAGAAGAAGGTCACCGAGCAGGCGCGCCGGGACCTGGCCAAGGCCCGTCTCAAGCTCAAGGACATCCGGGTCGTGGTGGCCGCAGCGGAGGAGAAGGCCACCCGGCTGCTCGACGTGGCCTCGGAGCTGACCCGCCAGCGCGCCGAGGCCGAACAGGCCCACCTCCGTGCGGAGAGCGAGGCCGCGGCCGCCGACGCCGCCCTGCGCTCGGCAGCCAGCCGTCCGGTCGCACCGATCCCCCAAGAGGTGTCGCTGATCGGCATGCCCCGCCTGAACGCGGAAGACCTCGCCGGCTGGTTCGAGGCCAGTGCGTACCGACCGAGGACCACGACACCGGTCATCGACCTCGCCCGCTGGTTCATCCGCGACGGCCGGGCCGAGGGGATCCGCGGCGACATCGCCTTCGCCCAGGCGGTGCTCGAGACCGGCGGCTTCGCCAACACCGACAGCGTGGTGGCCAACAACTTCTCCGGCATCGGCCACTACGACAACGCGCCGCTCGGCTTCATCTTCCCGTCGCCTCGGGTCGGTGTGCGGGCCCAGATCCAGCTGCTCAAGGGCTACGCCGTGAAGAAGCCGAACTACGCCATCCCGCTGGTCGACCGGCGCCTGCGGGGACCGGCGGGGTGCTGCCAGACCTGGGGCGATCTCACCACCGTCTGGGCCACCGATCCGACGTACGGCCCCAAGGTCATGCTGATCTACTCGTCGCTGGTCGACTACGCCCTCCAGCGCCGGGCCCGGGGCGAGGGCTTCGACGACCCGTCGGTCAAGGAGATCGCCGCCCTCGAGGCTGCTCCGCAGAACTAGGCCACGGCTACGGTGCGACCGTGACGTGGATCTTCCTCCTTTTGGGCCTCGTGATCGTGGTCGTGATCGGCCTCGTCGTCCTCGGTCGTGAGACGGCGCGGCTCGCCGATGTGGCCCGGCCGGCGGTGTTCGACATGACCGAGGCCGTCGACTTCATCGCTGACCGGCTGCCGGCCGAGACGCAGGCCCGCATCTCCCACGACGACGTCCGCTGGGTGCTGCTGGCCGACGCCGACCTGCTCGAGGACGCCACGGCCGAGCCCGTGGACGAGGCAGCTGCCGAGGAGCCCGACGACCGCCAGGTCGTCGATGAGGACGCCGCCGTGGCGCGGATCTTGGACCTCGCCGATGCGTCGGGCCGCGACCTCGCCGACGAGGACATCGTCGCCGTGCTCGACGGCCGCCTCGCGTACCTCGAAGCCATCGGCGCCATCGGGCCCGAAGCCGACGAGTCGGTCGACGAGTAGGCGCCGCCGCAGTTCCCGCAACCCGTCGTGGTCGCGTACCGTTGGCGCCATGTCCCGCCCAACCAAGTTCGAACACTTCCGCTACGTCGGTGACAAGCGGTCGCAGGTGGTCTACGACCTCGACACCGCCCCGTCCGAGCTCATCGACGAGCTGATGGAAGCGGGCACCTACCTGGCCTTCGGCCCGGACACCCTGGTCGAGGCATCCAACCGGGGCTACAAGCCCCACGCCACCGCGACCGCGCCCGACGCCGCCGAGTGAGCACGGCGCCTCTGGCCGGCGAGGGGCGCTGATCGGTGGAGCTCGAGATCCTCTCCGGCGCGGCGCGGCTGGCCGCGTACGTCGCCAACCCCCCGGTCGCCGACTCGTCGCCGCCGACGCTGGTGCTCTGCCACGGGTACCCCTCGTCGGCGCTGGGTGCGGCGGACACCAACCGGTCTTACCCGGAGCTGGCCGACCGGATCGCCAACGAGGGCTGGCGGGTCGTCACGTTCGCCTTCCGCGGGTGCGGCGCCTCGACCGGTGACTTCTCGCTCGGGGGCTGGCTCGACGATGTCCTCGCGGTTGCCGATCACCTGCACTCGATGGGCGACACCCGCGGGGTGTGGCTGGCCGGGTTCGGCACCGGCGGCGCCCTCTGCATCGCCGCGGCCGCCCGGCGCCCCGAGGTGTGCGGCGTCGCCGCTCTCGGGGCCCCGGCCGACTTCCGAGACTGGGCCAGCCACCCGCGCCGGCTGCTCCAGCACGCCCGCGAGATCGGCGCCATCCACCACGCCGACTTCCCGCCATCGACGGAGGTCTGGGCGCGCGGCCTCCACGAGATCAAGCCCACCGACGACGCGGCCGGCGTCGCGCCCCGCCCCCTGCTGGTCCTGCACGGGTCCGAGGACGAATCGGTCCCGCTGTTCGACGCCCGGGTCTTGGGCGACGGGCACGGCGATGCGGAGCTGCGCATCATCAGCGGGGCGGCCCACGACCTGCGCAACGACCCGCGCGCCGTCGCGATCCTCCTCGGCTGGCTCGACCGGGAGCGCCACCGCTCGCGGTGACGCGGCGGCCCCAGGATTCAAGGTGGGGGTGGGGGTGCCGATACCCTTGTCAGTGGCCGGGGTAGCGTCGGTCCTTCACCCCGACCTGGAGCATGCGTGACCGACATCTGTGAGCCCGCCATCGCTGGCGATGGCGAGGAGTGCCCAGGTGTCTGGGCCGAGCTCAAGAGCCTCGGGACCCTGGGCCAGATGTGGACCCTCACGGTGGTGGTGCTCTGCGCCGCCCGGGCGGTGGTCGTGTGGCC
>CAZCVS010000381.1:0-3409 GCA_964501845.1 uncultured Iamiaceae bacterium | reverse complement strand
GAAGCCGCTGGGGTCGTGGCGGCCGAAGGTGCCGTGCTCGAAGAGGCCCCAGCCCTCCTGGTCGCCGATGCGGGCCTTGGCGACGTGGTCGAGCAGGCCGAAGGGGACCATGCCGGCGACCGCCGGGTCGTTGACGAGGTCCTTGTCGACGCCGTCGACCCAGTCGCGGCCCTTCCAGGTGCCGTGGGTCCAGCCGGTGATGTCGCCGCCGTAGCCGGTGCCGGCGTTGAGGGCGACGAAGCCGAGGGACTCGACCTCGAGGACCAGCGGCGTGCCGTCGGCCTCGGTCAGGTGGATGGTGGCGCCCGTGGGGATCCTGGTCCCGGACTGGTAGTGGATCTCGGCTCGCGGCCAGCCCAGCTGCTCGGGTCGGCGGTTGGCCCCCGCCGGCCAGACGCGGGTGGCGTCGTTGAGCACGCGGTAGCCGTCGGGGTCCTCCTGGATAATGACCACGATGGTGAAGTCGTCGAAGCGCAGCGGCACGTACAGCCACCAGAAGCCCTCGATGGGCTCGTCGCCGGCGCGGGCGGGCGGCTCGGCCTCGCCGGTCGGGCGGATGCCCCAGGAGCGGTCCCGGCTGCCGAGCCAGACGTCGGGGTCGACGGTGTGGGTGGTGCCGTCGACGCGCAGCTCACCCTCCCACGAGCCCATCTGGGCGAACCGCTGGGCATCGAGCGCGACCTTGCGGGCCGGACCGGAGCGCCAGACGTGGGGCACCTCGTCGACCGCCGGGTGCGAGCCCTGCCACGTGAGGTCGAAGCCGATGCCGTGGTCGTCGCCGTCGCACACGAAGCGGAGCCGCTCCAGCGGCTCGATGACCTCGATGCGAAACGGGCCCACCGCCGGGTTGAGCCGGTCGTGGTCCTCGAGCACGTCAGACGCGCGCACGCTGAGCTGGCGGTCCCCCACCCGGACGGTGGCGTAGGCGTCGATGACCCCGAGGTTCGGGTAGATGCCCAGTCCCGTGACCAGGAACGGGTCACCGGTGCGGCCGTGGGCGTTGAAGTAGCACCGGTCGTAGGCGTTTCGGTCTGACGACGCCATGTGCGCCATCGACAGTGCGGTCTGGTGGATCGGGAACTCATCGAGGGGGTGAGGCATGACGCGGACCCTAGGCTCGAACCATGGAACCCGCGGCCTTCTTCGATCTGGACCGGACGCTGCTCACCGGGGCCAGCGGGCCGATGTTCAGTGCCATGCTCAAGCGGGTGGGGCTCCTGCCGGACCGGAGCATCCCGGGCGAGGGGCTGGTCTTCAAGTTCTTCGACGTCGTCGGCGAGACGCTGCCGTCGATGCTGGCCACCCGCCAGATGGCGCGGGCCGCTTCGGGGTGGGACCGCACGCTGGTGCAGGAGGCGGGGGCGCTGGCCGCCGAGCGGCTGTGCGACGAGGTGCCCGGCTTCGCCAAGGGCCTGATCGCCCAGCACCAGGCCGAGGGCCGCAGGGTGGTCATGGCCACCACGTCGCCCTACGACCTGGTGAAGCCGCTGGCCGATGCGCTGGGCATGGACGACGTCATCGCCACGAAGTACGGCGTGGCCGACGGCCGCTACGACGGATCGGTCGACGGGTTCTTCGTGTGGGGACCGGGGAAGCTCGCGGCGGTGCGGCAATGGGCGAGGCGCCACCGCGTCGATGTCGAGCAGAGTTGGGCCTATTCGGACTCCGTGTACGACGTGCCGTTGCTGTCAGCCGTCGCCCACGCCACCGCGGTGAACCCCGACCCGCGCCTGCGGGTGGTGGCCGCGATCCGTCGCTGGCCCACGCAGTACTTCGATGTTCCGGCAGGGGTTCCCAAGTTCATCGGGCTCGAGCCGCAACGGGCGATCCAGATGCTGGCCCGGCCGCAGCTGTTCCCGTGGGTGCGCCTCGATGTCGAGGGGGCCGAGAACATCCCGGCCGTCGGACCGGCGATCATCGTCGGCAACCACCGGTCCTACTTCGACCCGCTGGCCATCGGGTTCGCCATGGCCAAGGCCGGCCGGCCCGTGCGCTTCTTGGGCAAGAAGGAGGTCTTCGACGCTCCCATCGTCGGCCAGATCATGACCGCGCTCGGCGGCATCCGCGTCGAGCGCGGCTCCGGCTCCGATGAGCCCCTGAAGGCGGCGGCCGAAGCCCTGGCGGCCGGCGAGGCGGTGGCGATCATGCCGCAGGGCACCATCCCCCGCGGCCGGGCGTTCTTCGACCCGGAGCTCAAGGGCCGGTGGGGTGCGGCCAAGCTCGCTGCGCTGAGCGGGGCGCCCGTCATCCCGATCGGGCTGTGGGGCACGGAGAAGGTGTGGCCGCGCAACGCCCGGACCCCCGACGTACTTGCCATCGGCCATCCGCCGACGGTGCGCATCCGCGTCGGCCCGCCGGTGGAGCTGGGCCTCGATGACCCGGACACGGACACCAAGGCGATCATGAGCGCCCTGGTGGACCTGTTGCCCGACGAGGCGCGCATCGAGCGCGAACCGACACCCGAGGAGCTCGCCCGTTCGCTGCCTGCGAGCTACCAGGGCGACCCCGACGCCGAGATCGACCGCCGGCCCGGGTCGGACTGAGCAGCGCTCAGTCCCCCAGCACGTCCGGGTCGACGTCGCAGTCCTCGAGCATGGGCCGCATCGCCGCGGGGTCCTGCAGGGCCGACGGGTCGCTGCCGTACTCCTCGATCACGGCGTCGGCGACGCACGAGGCCTGCGCGTCGGTCAGTCCCGCACCCTTCAAGCTGGTCTCGAGGCCGAGCCGGATGCCGTCTTCCATCGAGTTGAGGCCGTTGTCCGCGCCGAGCTCGTTGAGCTCGCCGATGGAGATGTCGCACTCGTTGACGATGTCCATCATGGCGCGGGCGTCGGTCGGGTCGAACGAGTCCACGCCGCCGACGATGCCTCGGGCGAGGCACTCGGCGTCGTCGGGGTCCATGCCGAGGTCCTCGTAGACCTTCGCCGCCTGATCGACCATGGCCTGCTCCATGGGCGAGAGGTCGTCGTCCGGCGTGGTCGTCGTGGTGGATCCCTCGGTGCTCCGGCCGGTGTCGCGGGCAAGGTCGCCATCGTCGACGCCACAGGAGGACGCAAGGAGCGCGATGGCGGCGGTGGCCAGAGCCGCGAGGGCACGGTGCGTGCGAGTCATGGGGCCGAGGCTACTGGTCGGCTTCCGCGGTTCCGGGGGCGGGTGGCTCCTCGGCCGGGGTCTCGGCCTCGGGTGTCGGAGCCCAGGCAGGAGCTTCGCCGGTCTCGGTGGCGACGACCGCGGCGAGGGCAGCCTTGTAGGCGGCGTCGGCCTCGGCCTTCTGCTCGGCGGTGGCGCGGTCGCTGCCCCGGAGGCGCTTGACCAGGGCCGCGGCGTCCTCCTTGGCCTTCACCAGGCGGGCGTGCTCGTCGGCCTGGCGGCGCTCGTCGCGCGCCGCCTTCTTGGCGTCGCGCTCCTT
>CAZCVS010000380.1:0-3418 GCA_964501845.1 uncultured Iamiaceae bacterium | reverse complement strand
TGATCTGCTCCTTGTGGGTGACGCCGAAGCGCTGCTCCTCGTCGACCACGAGCAGCCCCAGGTCCTTGTACTCGATGTCCTCCGACAGCAGCCGGTGCGTGCCGATGACGATGTCGACCTCGCCGGAACGCACGCCCTCGGCGACCGCCTTGGCCTGCCCGGCGGTCAAGAACCGCGACAGCACCTCGACCCGCACGGGGAAGGGGGCGAAGCGGTCGCTGAAGGTCTGGAAGTGCTGGGTGGCGAGCAGCGTGGTGGGCACCAAGACGGCGACCTGCTTGCCATCTTGGATGGCCTTGAACGCGGCGCGCACCGCGACCTCGGTCTTGCCGAAGCCCACGTCGCCGCACACCAGGCGGTCCATCGGGGTCTCGGCCTCCATGTCGGCCTTGACCTCGTCGATCGCCTTCTGCTGGTCCGGGGTCTCCCGGTACGGGAAGGCGTCCTCGAGCTCCCGTTGCCACGGCGTGTCCTGGGGGAAGGCGTGGCCGGGGGCGTGCAGGCGCTTCTGGTAGAGCACCACCAGCTCCTGGGCCACCGCTTGGACCTCGCTGCGCACGCGGGCCTTGGTCTTGGTCCAGTCGCCGCCGCCGAGCTTGGACAGCGCCGGGCTGTCGCCGCCGGTGTAGTGGCGCACGGCGTCGATCTGGTCCGACGGCACGTAGAGCTTGTCGTCGCCCTTGTACTCGAGCAGGAGGTAGTCCCGGTCGACACCGCCGATAGCCCGCTTGACCATGCCGCCGTAGCGGCCGACGCCGTGCTGGTGGTGCACGACGTAGTCACCGGGCTTGAGGTCGTCGAAGAACCCGGCGGTGTCGCGCTTGCGGGGCCGGGGCGCGCGGTGAGCGCGGCGGCGGCCGGTGAGGTCGGCTTCGGCCAGCACCGCCAGCTTCACGCCGGTGAGGATCACCCCGCGGTCGAGGGCGCCGACCTCGACGTCGAGCGACAGCCCCTGGTCGCGCAGCAGGTCGCCCAGGCGCCCGGCCGAACCCTCGCCGTCGGCCGCCACCACGATGCGGTACCCGTCGTCGAGCAGCTGGCGGAGCTGGTTGACCAGCCCCTCGCCCCCGCCGACGACCGGGTTCCACCCCATCGCCGCCACCGTGGCCACATCGGGGCCGTCGGGCGTGACCGTCACGGACCACACGGGCACGTCGGTCTCGGTGAACAGCTCGGCGAACTCCGCGTGGAGCTGGGGGAAGGTGCGATCGTCACCGACCTCCCAGGTCCGGGCCAGCGACGCCGCCAGGTCCGCCTCCTCGGCCAGCAGGTCCGCGGCGCGGTCCCGCAGCCGCCGGGGCTCCACCACGAGCACGAGTGCCTCGGGCGGGAGCAGGTCGACGATGGTCCGGTGGTCGTCGGTGAGCCAGGGCAGCCAGCTCTCCATGCCGTCGAAGAGCTGGCCGTCGACCAGGCGCTCCCACTGCTCGCGGCCCCACGGCTCGGTCGCCACCAGGGCGGCGGCGCGCTCCCGCACGTCGTCGGTGGGCAGCAGCTCACGACAGGCGAACACCTCGACGTGGTCGAGATCGTCGGTCGAGCGCTGGTCGCTGACGGAGAAGGCGGTGAGCCGGTCGACCTCGTCGCCCCACAGGTCGATCCGGACCGGGCCGTCGGCGATGGAGCCGAACACGTCGACGATCGATCCGCGCACCGCGAACTCGCCTCGGTGCTCGACCTGGCCCTCGCGCCGGTAGCCGTGCTCGCCCAGCCAGGAGACGAGCGCGGCCTGGTCGCGCTGCTCGCCCGGGCGGATCACGAGCGGCTCGGTCTCGTCGACGTGGGGCCCGAGGCGCTGCACGAGGGCCCGCACCGGTGCCACCACGACCCGCGGCGTGGTGGCCGCACCGGACCGCAGCCGCCAGATGGTGCGCAGCCGGCGGCCCATCGTCTCGACGTTGGGGCTGACGCGCTCGAACGGCAGCGTCTCCCAGGCCGGGAACAGCTCGGCGGCGTCGGGCCCCAGGAACGTGCCGAGGTCGTGGACGAGGCGCTCGGCCTCCGCGGTGGTGGGCACGGCCACGAGGATCGGCCGCCGGCTCCCCACGGTCGCCAGACCGGCGATGGTGAGCGGCCGGGCCGGCTCCGGCACCGCCAGCAGCGCGGCTGAACGACCGAGGACGCCCGTGAGCGCCGGCTCGTCGCGCAGCAGGGCAGGCAGGTCGGTCAAGGCCATGGAGGAAGGTCCTTCGAGGAGGGGAACGCGCGCCACGGCGCCCCCGATGCGAGGCACCGGGGGTCGCGAAGCCCGGCCACGCTACCGACCCGCACGGGCGCTCCCCCACCCGAAGACCCGAACCAACACCGCACCCCATGGCGGGACGGCGCCGGTAGGTTGCAACGATCCGGCGCGCTCGTGTCTCTGTAGAGGTGATGGGAGCATCGCCGATCGAAGCCGCCTGGTGGTCAGAGCGCGACTCGATGGTGCGTGCCGTGTTCTTGACCTGCGGTGACCTGGACCAGGCGGTCGAAGTCGTCGACGAGGCGTTCCTCCAGGTGTTCACCAGGATGCGGAGCGCGCCCGTCGACAACGTGCGGGGCTACCTGTGGCGGGCGGCGTTCAACGGGTCGCGCCGCGCTCGTGACCGCCGCCGACGGAGCGCGGCCGCGGTCGAGCTGGTCGGGCGGAGGACTCCGGCCGCGACCGCTGGACCGGAGGAGGCGGCGAGCTGGTGGGAGATCACCGAGAGCCTGGCCGCGCTCGACCCGGTGACCCGCTCGGCGATCGTGCTGCGGTTCTACGGCGACTTCACCGTGCCGGAGGTGGCCGAGCAGTTGGGTGTTCCGCTCGGCACCGCCAAGTCCTTGATCCACCGGGGCCTCGCGGCGTTGCGCCAAGGCCTCGACACTGCTGTTGGGAGCGACGCACGATGAACGAACGACTCACCCCGGCACCTCCGGGCGACGAGCCCGGTGGCACCCTGCTGGCCGAACGCCTCGCGGCGGTCGATGCCATGCCCGTCCCGCCCGGCGACCTCGCGGCGCTGCGGCGCCAGGTGCGGCGGCGGGCGCGCGCGCCGCGCCTGGCCGCCGCCGCTGCGGTCGTGGTCGTCGCTGCGCTCGCTGCGGCCGTCGGGCTCACCGGCATCGGCACCAGCCCCACCGACAAGGTGCGCAGCGCCGGCGAGGGCAGCGGAACCCCCGCGGCGACCACCTCCCCCATCACCGCACCCCCGGACTTCGAGGTGCCGGGCGGATACTGGGAGGACTGGGAGGACAACGTGCCGGCCCCGGTCGGCCAGACCAAGCCCGAAGGCTCCATCCTCCCGAAGGAAGCAGATGCCATGAGCCAGGCGGTGGCCGACTACGCGTTCGCTCACGGGGCCACCGTCTCCAACGGGCTGGGACCCGAGATGACCGAGGCGCTGACGGTGGTCAACGCCGTGCGCGTCCGTGATGCGGACGGGAACACCGTCGG
>CAZCVS010000379.1:0-3424 GCA_964501845.1 uncultured Iamiaceae bacterium | reverse complement strand
CAGGTTGGCGCGGATCAGGTTGGCGCCGTCCAGGTTGGCGCCGTCCAGGTTGGCGCCGATCAGGTTGGCGCCGATCAGGTTGGCGCCGTCCAGGCCAGGCTTCTGCTGGTCCAGCTTCCACCAGGCGATCGCGCCGAACACGTCGAGGGCGAGCTCGGCGAGCGTCCGCTTGTCGGCTGGCTGCTCGTCGGCGTCGGTGTCCAGGGGGCGGGCGTGGGCGGCGACGACGACCGAGCCGGGAACCTGCCAGGTGTTAAGCAGGCCGTGCTCTCCGGCCCGCACCAGCCCCTCGAGCTGCTCGGGCGTCGTCGCGTCGTCGTCGAACGCCCGGATCATCAGGTCGTTGAGCAGCGGGTGGGCGCACTCGAGGCGGTCGGAGAAGTGCTCGCCGGCTGCGATGGAGAGCAGCGATGCGCCGCAGGCCTCGCGGTCGGCCAGGTTGCCCTTGGATTTCGGGACGAGCGTGAAGTCGGTGAGCAGTTCGTCGATGGTCGGGGTGGTGGTCATGTGGGTCCTTGTGGTTAGAGCGCGAAGCGCAGGAGCGTGTTGAGGGTCGGGGGTGCCCACACGAGGGGCGGGGGCATGCGGCGGTGTCGGACCCGGTGGGCGGCGGTGGCGGGGCCCGTGTAGCGGCACCACACGGTGTGGGTGCCGTCGCCGTTGGAGCGCACCTGGCACTCGAGGGAGAGCAGGCGTCGCTGGCGCGCGTTCAGCGGGTGGCCGCGGCGGGTGGACGTGCCAATCGCGGCCCAGTGGCCGGGCTTGGCGGAGAGGGCTGCTGCGACGCCCGCCCAGTCAGTGCGGGTGGAGGCGCCTGTCGGCGTGGGCGCAAACCGGGGCTGCGTGTAGAGGTCGACGGCGGTCATGCGTAGGCTCCGGGGGTGCTTGGTTGGACGGTGGCGGCGACGCTGTTCGCTGCCGGGGCGCTGGCGGTCGGGCTGTACGAGGCGTGGGAACGGCGCCGACCTGAGGCGGTGACCTGGTGCGTGCGGGCGTGGGAGCAGGGCACCGAGACGGTGGTGGCGGCAGCGTTCACGGGTGACCGCCCCGTCGCGCTCGTCGAAATGAGGGCTGCGACCGGCGGCGTCGGGACTAGCGCCGTCACGGCCGTGGCGCTCTTCCCCGGCGAGGAGTTGCGCGGGACGGTCAACGGGCCGCTCACCGATGACGAGGTGGCGTTCTCCATCACGTGTATCCCTCATCCGGTCGCACGGGGTGAACGGGTTCGAGCGACCCCCATTGCGACTCGTACAGGGCCATCAGCGCTCGCTGGAGTGACCGGATCCGGTCGAGCGCGACGACTGCGAAGACGACGGTGGGGATTGCGAGGAGCGGCTGACCGCTGAGGAAGGCGAGGCACGCTGTGGAGAGCAGGCTGAGCACCGTGAGCGTGTTCTCCGCCCAGCGCCGCCGGATGGCGGGGGCCAACTCGTGGTTGTCGACGGTCAGCCAGAGGGTCCAGTTGCCGTTGGGTGACCACTGGGCTGAGGTGTTGTTGATGCGCGGGCGGGCGGTCATGCGGCGTCCCCGGGGAGGGCGGGCACGGCCGTGAGCGGTGCGCCGACGGGAGCGGGTTCGATGGGCCAGCCGGCGACGCGCAGGACCGAAGCGAGGGTGATTCGGCCGGCCGCGATGCGGTCGAGGCGGCCCTCCGCGAGGAACTGGTCGACGACGTAGGTCGAGCAGCCGAGGACGTGCGCCGCCTCGGCCCGGGTCAGGATGAGCTTCGGCAGGTGGCCGGCGAGCACGTTCGCCACCGCGGCTTCGAGCGGCGGGAGGAGGGCCTGGGTGACGGGGTCCGCTGCCACAGCGCGGTTCACGTCCGCTGCGAAGGCGTTAGGGCGCATCAGGCGGCCGCCTGGAACAGGACCGGCACGGTGGTGCTCAGTGCCGTGGCGATCGCCCTGCGGTGTCGCAGTGCGGGGGCAGCCTCGTCGCTCTCCCACTTCGCAACTGCTGACTGAGTTACGCCAACGAGCTCAGCAAGCTGCGACTGAGTGAGGCACGCGGAGACCCGTTGCAGGCGGATGAGCTCGCCGAGCGTGGGAGAGGCTGAGATGGGTTTCACGAGTCCGAGTATGGACACCCCGGAATCGGTTGTCAAGAGTCATGATCGGGAATCCTGAGTTATGCTCTCCTGCCCATCACCCGCCCGACCACGTCGGCGGCGGCGCGGTCTCTCGCCGGGATGGCGTGGCTGTACACGTCGAGCGTCATGCGGGTGGATTGGTGCCCAAGGCGGGTGGCGACCGTCTCCACGTCGAGGCCCGAGCTGAGCAGGAGCGTGGCGTGCATGTGCCGGAGGTCCTTGAAGCTCACGCCTTCGAGCCGGGTGTCCTTGTCCTCGACCGCTCGCTTGCGCTCGCGCGACCATTGGGCGGTGATCCGCTCGGGGTGCCACGGCTCGGCCGGATCCGACGGCGACGAGAGGACGTAGATGGCGCTGGGGTTCGCCAGTCGCCACGCCTTGAGGACCGCGACCGTGCCCGCATCGATGGTGACGCGCTTCGACTTGCCGCCCTTGGTCGACTTGCGGGTCAGCGCGCTCTGCCTGCCGACGGCCACGGCGGCGGCGAACTGGATCTCGCCGGCATCGAGGTCGACAGCCGTCCACCGCAAGGCCGCGAGCTCCCCGCGCCGGGCCCCGGTCGCCAGCGCGAGCAGGGCGGCAGTGCGCAGCCGGACGTGGTCGATGGCGAGCACCGCAGCGAGGATGGAGTCGACTTCAGGGAGCTCGTCGTCGAGGGGCCGTGCGACCGGGTCCAGCTCGACGTCGCGGGTGGGGGCTACCGCGATCACGCCGCGCCGCTCAGCCAGGCGGAACGCAGCGGCGAGGACCGTGTGTCGGCGCTTCACCGTCGACGCCTTCGCCCCCGCCTGGCGCCAGCGCGCGTACACGTCCTCGATCTCGGTGCGGCGCAGGCTCGCGACCGGAACGTCACCGAACTCGGCGACCAGCGGACCGGCCTGGTACTCGAACCCGGCCTGAGTCGACGGCGACCAGTCGGCCGACTTGAGCGCCTCGTACCGGTCGAGGAGCTGCGCGACCGTGATCGCCTCGTCGCCGGCACCGAGCGTCGCGGCCATCTGCTCGGCGAGCTCCTCGGCGGCCTTGCGGCCGGCTCGCGTGTTCGGCGCCTTGAGCCGCTGGGTCCTGCGCCGGCCGGCGACCTGGACGCGCACCTCCCAGCCCCCACGGTGGTAGCGCACGGATCCTGGGTCTCGCCGGTTCATCGCCCCGCACCGTAGAGAGGGGGTCTGACGGTGGGGTACCGAGTGGGGTAAAGAGCACCGCCCCGGCGCTTCGGGGGCGGCGGGGCGGTGGGTCTGACCTGCGGGTTTGGGAGTGGAGCTAAGGGGAATCGAACCCCTGACCTCTTCCATGCCATGGAAGCGCTCTACCAACTGAGCTATAGCCCCGAGG
>CAZCVS010000378.1:0-3481 GCA_964501845.1 uncultured Iamiaceae bacterium | reverse complement strand
GCCTCGGTGATGATGCACGACTTCGTGATCACCGAGACGAAGGTGGTGATCTTCGACCTGCCCGCGGTGATGGACGTCCAGGCGCTCGTCGCCGGCGGCACCGGCTTCTACTGGGCGCCCGAGCGCGGCGCCCGCATCGGCGTCCTCGAGCGCGGCGCTCCTGGCCGCACGACCCGCTGGATCGAGGTCGAGCCGTTCTGGGTGTTCCACTTCCTCAACGCCCACGACGTCGAGGGTGCCGACGCCATCGAGGTGGTCGGGTGCCGGTCGTCGCAGCTCAACGCCTCGTTCGACGAGACCGAGGTCGATCCGTCCGTCCGCCCGATGCTGCACCGGTGGCGGATCGACCTCGCCACCGGGACCGTCGCCGACGAGCAGCTCGACGACCGCCCGACGGACTTCCCCCGGATCAACGACGCCTACGCCGGGCGCGCCCACCGGTACGGGTACGGCGGGCACGCCACGGGGTTCGCCGAGGGCCAGCCGCCGTTCGACGGGGTCACCAAGTTCGACCTCCGATCCGGTACCACCACGACCCGGCGCTATGGCCCCGGCCAGGTCTGCGGCGAGGCCGTGTTCGCTGCCGATCCCGCGTCGTCCGCGGAGGACGGAGGCTGGCTGCTGAACTTCGTGCACGATCAGGAGGCGGACCGGAGCGATGTCGTGGTCCTCGACGCCGGCACCCTCGACGAGGTCGCCCGGGTCCACCTGCCGCGCCGGGTGCCGTTCGGCTTCCACGGGAGCTTCCTGCCGTGACCGCGCTCCTGGCCGACATCGTGGCGGTGCGCGGCGAGGAGCCCGCGGTCGTCGATGGGCGGGGGACGACCTCGTGGAACCAGCTCGACGACCGGGTCACGCGGCTCGTTCACGCGCTCGAGGACCGTGG
Organism: uncultured Iamiaceae bacterium; assembly: GCA_964501845.1. Taxonomy (GTDB): domain Bacteria; phylum Actinomycetota; class Acidimicrobiia; order Acidimicrobiales; family Iamiaceae; genus Aquihabitans. The sequence continues at coordinate 2,595 of CAZCVS010000378.1, read as the reverse complement.
CTTGCGCGTCGGCGACACCGTGGTGGCAATGGTCGGCAACCAGGTCGAGCTGATCGAGGTGACCCTGGCCTGCGTGCACGGCGGCTGGCTCCTGGTGCCGCTCAACTGGCACTGGGTCGCGCGCGAGGTCGCCTACGTGCTGGCTGATGCCGATGCCGCCGCCGTGGTCGTCGACGAGCGGTGGGTCGACGTCATGGCCCAGGCCCTGGTGGAGGCCGAGGCCCCCCGCCTGCGGTGCCGGCTGCTCACCGGTGACGGCCCGGTCCGCTCCGGGTTCGAGCGCTACGACGACGCGGTGTCCTCCGCGAGCAGCGACGAGCTGGTCGACCCGCAGCGCGGCGGGCCGATGTTCTACACGTCGGGCACCACCGGCTGGCCGAAGGGGGTGCGCTCCGCGCTGAGCGAGATCGGTGGACCGCCCGAGGTGCTGATGCTCATCGCCCACACGATGGCGCCGACCATCGGCGTGAAGCCCGGCGACCGGATCGTGCAGCTCGTGTGCGGTCCGCTGTACCACTCGGCGCAGTGGGCGTTCGGCCTCTTCGCGCTGTGCTGCGGGGCCACCCTCGTGCTCCAGCACCGCTTCGACCCGGGCGAGGTCCTGGAGCTGATCGACGAGCACGGCGTCACCAACGTCCACCTCGTCCCCACGCAGATGATCCGGCTGCTGGAGCTCCCCGACGACGTCCGCGCCAGCTTCGACGGGTCGTCGCTGGTCCAGATCATCCACGGCGCCGCCCCCTGCTCGCCGTCGGTCAAGCACCGGATGATCGAGTGGGTCGGCCCCAAGGTCACCGAGTACTACGGGGGCACCGAGGGCGGGTTCCTCTCGCTCATCAGCGCGGAGGAGTGGCTGGCCAAGCCCGGCAGCGTCGGCCGCCCGCTCACCGTGGTCGAGGTGCTGATCCTCGGGCCCGACGGCGAGCTGCTGGGCCCCGGTCAGACGGGCGAGGTCTGGTTCCGCAACCTGCTCGGGTCCGACTTCGAGTACCACAACGCGCCGGAGAAGACGGCCCGCGCCCACCGAGGCGGCCTCGGGACGCTGGGCGACGTGGGCTTCGTCGACGCCGACGGCTACCTCTTCTTGAGCGACCGCAAGATCGACATGGTGGTGTCGGGCGGCGTGAACATCTACCCCGCGGAGATCGAGGCTGTGCTCGGCGACCATCGTGCCGTGGCCGACGCCGCGGTGTTCGGGATCCCCGAGGACGAGATGGGCGAGGCCGTCCACGCCGCGCTCACGCTGCGCCACGGGCACGTCTGGTCCGATGCGCTCGCCGACGACCTCACCTCGTTCTGCCGGGAGCGGCTCGCGGGCTACAAGGTCCCGCGCAGCTTCGAGGTCCACGAGGACCTCCCGCGCAGCGAGGCCGGCAAGCTCTCCAAGCGCACCCTCCGCGAGCCCCACTGGGCCGACCACGACCGCTCCATCTGACGGACCCTGATCCCCACCCCGGGTCCCCACCGAACTTTCGACGCTGGTGGTTGCTCTGCAACCGCGCTCATCGAAAGTTCGACGAGGTCCGGAGCAGCCTCAACGAACTTTCGATGCTGGTGATTGCTCTGCAACCGCGACCGTCGAAAGTTCGACGAGGAGGCGGGGACCAGGTCAGGCGGGGATGGTGGCGGCGGCGACGGGTGGGGCGACCATCGGCCAGGGGCGGTTGCGCTCGACGGACAGGGCCACGTCGAAGAGCAGCTCGTCTTGGTGGCGCTTGCCCAGGACCTGCATGCCGACGGGCAGGCCGCCCACGGTGCCGGCGGGGATCGAGACGGCCGGGTTGCCGTAGACGTTCGAGATGATGGTGAGGGCGCCCATCGTCACCATGTCCGGGAACTTCGCGGAGGCGTAGTCGAGGATCAGGTTGGGCAGCTTCGGGGCGAACGCGGAGGCGACCCGGGTGGCGAACAGCGCGCCGCGGCCGACGTACTTGGCAGCCTGGCTGGACTGGACCAGGTCGAGCAGGTCCGACTCCGAGTTGCTGGTGGTGGCCGTGGCCGAGAACGCCGGGCCGGGGTTGGTGGCGGCGATGATGAAGTCGACGTCGTCGAACGCGGCCGCCATCTCCCGCTGGGCCTGGACCCGGAGCTTCTCGGCGACGGCTGCGGTGTGCAGGTTGTACATGGCCTGCGCGAGGAACACGCCGGTGGCGACCTCGTCGGTGAGGTCGCGGGCGCAGGCCGGCCACTTCGGGCCGAGCTCGGCGAGCAGGGTCGAGAGGTTGCCCATCATCCACTGGGCGGCGAGGTTCGGCGGGGCGACCGGGCGGTCGACGAGGACCATCCCGGTGTCGGCGATCATGGCCTCGGCCTCGGCCCGGAGCTGCTCCTCGACGCCCGGCTCGAGCTTCACGCCGCCGAGCCCGGGCACGATGGTGACCTTGCGGCCGGCGAGGTCTTGGGTGCCCAGTCCCTTCTCGTAGCTGCCCGACGCGGGAAGCGAGGTCGGGTCCCAGGTATCGACACCGGCGCACACGTCGAAGTAGCGGGCGGAGTCGCGCACCGAACGGGAGACGTTGCCGAGCACCACGGTGTTGGGTCGGGCGTAGGCGTCGGGGCCGCGGCTGATGCGGCCGAACGTGCCCTTCATGCCGA
>CAZCVS010000377.1:0-3494 GCA_964501845.1 uncultured Iamiaceae bacterium | reverse complement strand
GGGCCGGCACCCGCATGGGCAAGTTCAAGCTGCCCCGCTCGATCGACTACGTCGATGCCCTTCCCCGCGAGCCCAACGGCAAGCTCATAAAGCGCAAGCTGCGCGACCCGTACTGGGAAGGCATCGACCGCAAGATCTGAGCGTCGGAGCGCCGACAGCTCAGCACAGGAGCACCGGTACGTCGTAGCGGCCGATCATGCGATCTCGCGTCACGACGACGAGTCCTTCGATCTGTGCCTGGGCGATGAGCATCCGGTCGAACGGATCCCGATGGTGGAGGGGAAGCGTTCCTGCCCGATGGGCGTGGTCGACCGACACCGGGAGCGGATCGAACCCCGCCGTGCGCATCGCGTCGAGCGGCTCCTCCGGCGTGGCCAGCCGTCCCCTGGCCACCTTGTAGGCGATCTCGAAGACCGAGACCGCACTGAGGGCAACGATGGTGTTCGGATCGGCCACGGCGTCGAGCACGGGCGGGTCGAGCGTTCCGTCCATCCACCAGAGGAACGCGTGGGCGTCCAAGAGCAGCCCGCTCATCAACGGTCGTCGCGTGGCTCGGGGAACAACGGAGCGTCCAGCGCCTCCTCCCACTCCGGGAGCGGATCGTCGAAGTCGTCCGACATCCAGATCCTTCCCTTCCAGCGGCCCGGGACCCTGGGAGCGCGCGACTCGACGTAGGGGACGAGCCTGGCAACCGGCGTGCCCGCTCGAGCGATGACCACCTCCTCGCCGCGCTCCACCTCCTCCACCAGCTTCGAGAGGTTGGTCTTGGCCTCGTGCATGTTCACCATCCGCATGTCCTTAGGCTAGTTAGCTAATCGGACGGTAGCCACGAGGTTCGGGCAAGGGAACCGCTGCGACCCATCTGGCGCACGATCTGACGAGGGTGCGACAGGTACCGCACACCGCGGCCGAGGTCGTGTGCGGAGACGCACAGGTCAGGTCGCAGCCAGCCGATCCCGCCGACCTCCCCGGTTCACGGGAGGGAAACCGGTGGGCAACGGCGGTGCGGTTGGGTGGTCCCATGCAACGCACGCCTGGCTCTGCGCTCCGGCTCGTCGTCATCGGCAACGGGATGGTGGGCCACCGGCTCCTCACCACGCTTGCCGAGGCAGGCGCCACCCGCGCCCTCGACATCACGGTCGTGGCCGGTGAGCCGCGACCGGCGTATGACCGCGTCGCCCTCTCGTCGTGGTTCGCCAGTCGCAGCGCGGACGACCTGAGCCTGGTCGAGCCCGGGTTCTTCGCCGACCACGGCATCGAGGTGCTGCTCGGCGACGCCGCCTCGACCATCGACCGCCAGGCCCAGACGGTCACCACCGAGTCGGGCCGGGTGCTGCCCTACGACCGGCTCGTGCTGGCCACCGGGTCCCGGCCGTTCGTGCCACCGGTGCCGGGCCACGACGGGCCGGGCTGCTTCGTCTACCGGACCATCGGCGATCTCGAGTCGATCGCCGCCGCAGCTGCCCGGGCCACGGTGACCCGCGGCGTGGTGGTCGGCGGCGGGCTGCTCGGCCTGGAGGCGGCCAACGCGCTCCTCCAGCTCGGGCTCGAGACCCACGTCGTGGAGTTCGCGCCCCGCCTCATGCCCGTGCAGCTCGATGAGGGCGGCAGCGCCACGCTCCTGCGCCACATCGAGCAGCTCGGCGTCCACGTCCACACCTCGTGCGCGACCCAGGTGATCGAGCACGACGGCGCCCAGCCCACCCGGCTCTGCTTCGACGGCCGGGGCTCGCTGGACACCGACCTCGTCGTGTTCTCCGCCGGCATCCGCCCCGAAGACGCGCTCGCCCGAGCGGCGGGGCTCGATGTGGGCGAGCGCGGCGGCGTGCTGGTCGATGACCAGATGCGCACGTCGGATCCGGCGGTCCTCGCGGTGGGCGAGTGCGCCGTCGTCGGAGGCCGGCACTACGGCCTGGTGGCGCCCGGCTACCAGATGGCCAAGGTCGCCGGCGTCCACCTCGCGGCGGCCGCCTTCGGGGCCCCTGAGCCGACCGACCGGTTCGTGGGGGGCGACCTGTCCACCAAGCTCAAGCTCCTCGGCGTCGAGGTGGCCAACGTCGGATCGGTCCACGACGCCGAGGGCTGCACCAGCCTCGTCTGGGACGACCCGATCGGCGGTACCTACCAGCGCCTCGACGTCGACGACGACGGCCGGGTCCAGGCCGCGGTGCTCGTCGGGGACTCGTCGGCGTTCGGCCCGATCCTCGACCGCTTCCGTGCCGGGGACGTCGTCACCGCGCCCGGTGACCTCCTCAAGCCGACCGCCCCTGTCGATCCTTCGGCTGCACCGGACCCGGCGGCCGGGATCTGCTCGTGCGAGAACGTCAACCGGGGGGCGGTCTGCGGGGCCATCGCCGAGGGGTGCGACACGCTCGCCTCGCTCAAGGCGATGACCCGGGCCGGGACCGGCTGCGGCGGGTGCATCCCGCTGCTCGAGAACCTGCTCCGCACCGAGTCGGCCGGCGCGCCGAAGGGCCTGTGCGAGCACTTCGACCACAGCCGGACGGAGCTCTACGACCTCATCCGGGTCCGCCGCCACACCTCCTTCGTCGAGGTGATCGACCGCTACGGCACCGCCCCCGGCGGCTGCGAGGTGTGCAAGCCGACGGTCGCATCGATCCTCGCCTCGCTCGACAACGGCTACATCCTCGACGGCGAGCAGGCCGCGCTCCAGGACAGCAACGACCACTTCCTCGCCAACATCCAAAAGGACGGCACCTACTCCGTCGTGCCCCGGGTGCCCGGCGGCGAGATCACCCCGGAGGGACTGATCGTGATCGGCGAGGTCGCCCGGGACTTCGACCTCTACACCAAGATCACCGGCGGCCAGCGCATCGATCTCTTCGGCGCACGCGTCGAACAGCTCCCGGTCATCTGGAAGCGGCTCATCGACGCCGGCTTCGAGTCGGGCCACGCGTACGGCAAGTCGCTGCGCACGGTGAAGTCGTGCGTGGGCACCAGCTGGTGCCGCTACGGCGTGCAGGACTCCACGTCGATGGCGATCCTGCTCGAGGAGCGCTACCGGGGGCTGCGCTCGCCGCACAAGATCAAGATGGCCGTGTCGGGCTGCGCCCGCGAGTGCGCCGAGGCGCAGAGCAAGGACGTCGGCGTCATCGCCACCGAGAACGGCTGGAACCTCTGGGTGGGCGGCAACGGCGGCATGCGCCCGCGCCACGCCGAACTGCTGGCCGAGGACCTCTCCGACGAGGAACTCGTCCGCGCTACCGACCGCTTCCTCGAGTACTACGTCCGCTGCGCCGACCGCCTCCAGCGGACGGCCTCGTGGATCGAGGGCCTCGACGGCGGCGTCGACCACGTCCGCCAGGTCGTGATCGACGACTCGCTCGGTCTCGGCGCCGAGCTCGACGAGGCCATGGAGGCCCACGTCACCGCCTACGAGTGCGAGTGGGCGGCCACGCTGGATCGCCCGGAGCGCCTGGCCCGCTTCGTCACCTTCGTGAACGCCCCCGACGAGCCCGACCCGACCGTCGTGT
>CAZCVS010000376.1:0-3500 GCA_964501845.1 uncultured Iamiaceae bacterium | reverse complement strand
CCGATCGCGCTGCTGCGGGAGGTGGGCGGGACCAGCCGCGTGCTGCCGATCTTCATCGGCGCCCCCGAGGCCACGGCCATCGCCTTCGCCCTCGAGGAGGTCGTGACGCCACGGCCGATGACCCACGACCTGCTCCAGAACGTGCTCGACGACCTCGGGGTCAGCCTGGAGAAGGTGACGGTCACCGAGCTGCGCGACGGCGTGTTCATCGCCGAACTGGAGCTGCACGCTCACGACGGGGTGCACACCGTCTCCGCCCGCCCGTCCGACGCCATCGCCCTCGCCGCCCGCACCGGGGCCCCGATCCACGCCGCCGAGGCCGTGCTCGACGAGGCGGGGTACATCGAAGAGCCCGACGATGCCGACGACGGCGACCCGGTGCAGAGCGAGGAGATCGTCGAGGAGTTCCGCGACTTCATCGACTCGGTCAACCCCGAAGACTTCGCCACCTGACCGTCCAGTCGACGTTCAGCTGCCTCAGGCCGAGCGAGAGATCGAAGGTTGATCATTGACCCCGCGCGCGCCGTTCCGTAGGGTGACACGTACGTAGTTACGGCCATGTGGTCCGTACGGCCCAGACGATGCGATCCACTCGATGACGCGGGAGACCGGTTCCATGACCCAGAACTACAGCGGCAAGAAGGCGGCCGAGATCGTCGGCATCAGCTACCGCCAGCTCGACTACTGGGCTCGCACCGACCTCATCCGCCCGTCGGTCTGCGATGCAGCGGGCAGCGGCAGCCGGCGCCAGTACAGCTACCGGGACCTGCTGGAGCTCAAGGTCGTGAAGTCGATGCTCGACGCCGGCATCAAGCTCGAGTCCGTGCGCACCGCGTTCGAGTACCTCCGGGAGAACCTGGGGGAGGATGTCGCCTCGGCCCGGCTGGTCATCGGCGGTGGCCGTGCGGTCCTCGTCCGCGACGACGCCGAGCTGCTCGATGTGATCAAGTCCGGTCAGCTGGTCATGACCAGCCTGCTCTCGCTCGATGGCGTCCAGGCCGAGATCGACGCCGCCGTCCGGGAGCTGGTCCCAGCCAAGGCACCGGCCGCGGCCAGCGGCGATGCGCCATCGGCCTCACAGGCCGCGACCGGAAGCTGACGCTGATCGAACCGGTCGACCCGCCGCCCCCCGTTCCCGTCGGGCTGCCCTACGAGCAGGTCGCGTTCGCCCACAACTCCGAGCGGCAGTTCGCTCGCCTGCTCGACTTCTACCGCGTCCGGTGGGAGTACGAGCCCCACACGTTCGTGCTGGAGCGGGGCGAGGACGGGTCACCCACCTGGGCGTTCTCACCGGACTTCTACCTGCCCGACCACGGTCGGTACATCGAGGTCACCACGCTCAACCAGAAGCTGGTCACCAAGAAGAACCGCAAGCTGCGCAAGCTCCGGGAGGTCCAGCCGCTGATCGACATCGCCCTGCTCTACCAGCGGGACTACCTCTCGCTGCTGGTGAAGTACGGGCTCGAGGCCCCCGAGCAGCTGGCCGATGCCGGCGCCGAGGTCCAGATCGCCACCGAGCCGCTCGGGCTGCTCGGCCTGGGCACCCTGCACACCCCCATCGACGAGCACGCGGCCTGGCAGCAGACCGGCTGGGAGCGACCCGCCGCAGGGTGACCACCGTGCCTTCCCGGGCACTTGCGAAGACCCAACTACCATCGCTCCGTGACCCTTCGCACCTCTCCTCTCGATGCCGCCCACCGCGCCCTCGGCGCCAAGCTGGTGGAGTTCGGCGGCTGGGACATGCCGCTCTCGTACCCCTCTGGCACGCTCGCCGAGCACCGGGCCTGCCGCACCGACGCGGTGGCCTTCGACGTCAGCCACCTGGGCACGGTCCGCATCACCGGCCCCGATGCCCTGGGTCGCCTCCAGCACGCGTTCACCAACGACCTCAACAAGGTCGGACCGGGCCGGGCGCAGTACACCCACCTGCTGAGCCCCGACGACGCCTCAGTGGTGGACGACATCATCGTGTGGTGGGTCGACGACGAGGTCTTCGACGTCATGCCCAACGCCTCCAACACCAGCGGCGTGTCGGGCGCCCTGGGGGAGGGGGCCGTCGACGTCACCGAGACCCGCGCCATCCTCGCCCTGCAGGGTCCAGCCGCCCGTCGCCTCCTCCACACCATCTGGCCCGAGGCTGCCGCCATCGGCCGCTTCCGCGTCGCCCGCATGACCTGGAACGGCATCGAGTGCGTCGTCGCCGGCACCGGCTACACCGGCGAAGACGGCCTGGAGATCGCCGTACCCGCCGAGCAGGCCACCGAGCTCTGGGACGCCGTACTGGCCGCCGGGTTCCAGCCCGCCGGCCTCGGCGCCCGCGACACGCTGCGGCTGGAAGCAGCACTGCCGCTGCACGGCCACGAGCTGGGCCAGGGCATCACCACCCTCCAGGCCGGTCTCGGCTGGGTCGTCAGCTGGGACAAGGGCGACTTCATCGGCCGCGACGTCCTCCTGGCCGAGAAGGAGGCCGGCGTCGCCCGCCGCCTCCGAGCGCTCACGATCGACGGCCGGCGCCCGCCTCGCGCCGATCAGGTCGTCCTGGTCGACGGCGCCGAAGCCGGTGTCATCACGAGCGGCAACTTCTCCCCGACGCTGGAGCAGGGCATCGCCCTCGCCTTCCTCCCGCCGTCGGTCGAGATCGGCGCCACCGTCCACATCGACGTCCGCGGCGACCAAGTTCCCGCAACGGTCGTGAAGCCCCCCTTCGTCAAGCCCACGCCCGCCCAGCCGGTCGACTGAGCGGAGCCGCCCGGCCGGCTATTCGGCGAAGTCTTCGACCGGGGGGCAGCTGCAGATGAGGTGGCGGTCGCCGTGGGCGCCGTCGATGCGGCGGACGGGCGGGAAGTAGCGGTCGCCGTGGCGGACCGTGGGGGAGGGGAAGGCCCCTTCTTCGCGGGTGTAGGGGTGATCCCACGCCGACTGCGTGAGGCAGTGGACCGTGTGGGGGGCGTTCGCCAGCGGGTTGTCGTCCACCGGCCACTCGCCGCTGCCGACCTTGGCGATCTCGGCGCGGATGGCGATCATGGCGTCGCAGAAGCGGTCGATCTCGCCCAGGTCCTCGGACTCGGTGGGCTCGATCATCAGCGTGCCCGGCACCGGGAAGCTCATCGTGGGGGCGTGGAAGCCGTAGTCGATGAGGCGCTTGGCGACGTCGTCGACCGACACGCCCGTGTCCTTGGTGATGGGACGCAGGTCCACGATGCACTCGTGGGCCACCAGACCGCCCCGTCCGGTGTAGAGGACCGGGAAGTGGGGCTGGAGGCGGTGGGCGATGTAGTTGGCGTTGAGGATGGCCACCTGGGTGGCGCGGCGCAGGCCCTCGCCGCCCATCATACGGACGTAGGCCCACGGGATGGGCAAGATGCCGGCCGAGCCCCACGGGGCGCCGGAGATGGGCCCGGGGCCTGTGGCCGGGCCGGCCTCGGCCACCAGCGGGTGGTTGGGCAGGAACGGCTTCAGGTGCTCGCCGACGGCCACCGGTCCAACACCCGGGCCTCCAC
>CAZCVS010000375.1:0-3515 GCA_964501845.1 uncultured Iamiaceae bacterium | reverse complement strand
CATCGCCCTGGCCCGCCTCACCGGGTGCCGGGTGCACTTCCAGCACATGAGCACCGCCCGATCGGTCGCCATGATCCGTGACGCCATCGCTGCCGGCCTCCCGGTCACCGCCGAAGCCACCACCCACCACTTCACCCTCACCCACGCCGAGTGCGCGTCGTACGACCCGCTCTACAAGGTCAACCCGCCGCTGCGCACTGCGACCGACGTTGCCGCCGTGAAGGCCGGCCTGGCCGACGGCACCATCGCCGTCATCGCCACCGACCACGCACCCCACGCAGCGGAGACCAAGGAGCTGCCGTTCGACCAGGCCCCTCCCGGGATGCTCGGCCTGGAGACGGCGCTGGCCCTGGCCCTGACCGAGCTCGACCTGCCGATCCAGCAGATCCTGGCCGCGCTGTCGTGGAACCCGGCCCAGGTCATCGGCATCGGCGACACCCACGGCCTGCCCGTCGCGGAGGGCAACCCCGCCAACCTCTGCGTCATCGACCCCGAGGCCATCTGGACCGTCGACGGTCGCGCCATGGCCAGCCGCAGCCACAACACCCCCTACCAAGGCCGGGAGCTCAAGGGCCGCGTCCGCCACACGATCCTGGCCGGCGAACCCGTCGTCATCGCCGGCGAGGCCCAGCGCTGATGTCCGATTTCTAGAAACTCGTTGCGAGTTCTAGAAATCAGGTCGTACGATGCCTTTCATGGCATTGAGCATCAAGAGCGAGGAAGCCGATCGTTTGGCTCGGGAGCTAGTCGAGCTCACCGGCGAGACGCTGACGACGGCGGTTACCGAGGCCCTGCGAGAGCGGGTCGAGCGGAAGCGCCCGAAGCAGAAGGACCCGCTCGCCGTTCTCGCTCGGTTGCAGGCCGAGCTCGCTGCCAGCCCGATCCGCGATGACCGCACCCTTGAGGAGATCCTCGGGTACGACGAGCACGGTCTGCCCACGTGATCGTCGACTCATCCGCGCTCGTCGCGCTGCTGTTCGATGAGCCGCAGGCAGCGGCGCTCTCCCAAGCACTCCTCGACGATCCTGTGCGCCTGGTCGGGACGCCAACGTCCGTCGAGGTGGCGCTCGTCGTCGATGGGCGCTTGCCCGGTGAGGGGGAGCGCGTGGTCCGATCGCTGCTAGACGAGTATGAGGTTGCGACCGTCGCGTTCACCTCGACGATGGCCGCGGCGGCGATCGGCGCGTGGGCTCGGTTCGGCAAGGGCAACCACCCGGCGCGTCTGAACTTCGGCGACTGCCTGACGTACGGGGTGGCAGAGGTGCACGGAGAGCCGATCCTCTGCATCGGGAACGACTTCGTCCAGACCGACGCGGCGATCGTGCCGCTGAACTGAGCGCTCCTGCCTGAGGCCGCACCACCTCGGAGCAGTCCCGCCGAGCGTGCCCGGCCGGTTCAGTCGTTGATGGCGTACCGGACCTTGTCAATCTTGCCCGCCAGTTCGGGTCCGCAATGGTCAACGAGTGACGTGGTGACGAACAAGTCGAGCGTCTCGAGGTCCTTGGCCGAGGCGCCTTCATCCTGGTAGTCGGTGATCAAGTTGTAGAGCCTGATCGCCGCGTCTTCTGGGGTAGACCGTCCAGTGGACACGCCCAGGCAAGTGGCAAGCACGATCACATCGACGCTCTCCATGGGGCCTTTCAGGTCGAACGTCGTGCTGGTAGCTACCGTCGTGCGGACAGTTCCGCCGGCTGTCGCATCCTCGGCGATCGTGATGGTCGCCTCTTCCTTTGTGGCCTTGTCGGAGGAAGCGTCGACACCGCCGCAGCCTGCTGTCAGCAGTGCCGCTACTAGCAGCGCCGCTGCGTGTCGCTGCTTGTACCGCGATCCGCCCATCTTCGGCATCTTACCTGCACACACCGCCTCGTCGTTGCCCGTTCTAGGTGCAGCGAGCGAACCTAGCGCTACTTCAGACCGGGGTGCCTGGACGCGAGGAGGGGGACCAGGAGGCGCTTGGGGGCGAGGTGGGCGAAGGTGGCGCCGAGGCGGTTGGCGGTGCCGGGGATGGCGACCGGGTGGCCGGCGGCCAGGGCGTCGAGGCCGGTCTTGGCCACGGCCTCGGGCGATTCCCACATGAAGCTGGGGAGCGAGGCTTCGGCCTCGTCCTTGGCGAAGCCGGCGGCCTCGCCGAAGCCGGTGTCGACCGGGCCGGGGCACAGGGCGGTGGCGGAGACGCCGGTGCCCTTGAGCTCGCCGCCGAGGCTGCGGGTGTAGGAGAGGACGAACGCCTTGCAGCCGCCGTAGCCGGCCTGGCCGGGCAGGGGCTGGAACGCCGCGGTCGACGCGACGTTGAGGATGCCGCCGCGGCCCCGCTCGACCATCCCCGGGAGGAACCGCACGGTCAGGTCGACGACGGCCACGACGTCGAGCTCGATCATGTTCATCTCGGCTTCGGGGTCGGCGTCGGAGGCCCGACCGAGCGTCGACAGGCCGGCGTTGTTCACGAGGAGATCGGGCGTGAGGCCCAGCTCGGTCACCTGATCGAGCAGCCCGGCGCGCGCCGAGCGGTCGGTGAGGTCGGTGGCCAGCACCTCGGCACGGACGCCGGATCCCCGCAGCTCGGCCGCGAGCTCGGCGAGCTTGTCGGCGCTGCGGGCCACGAGGGTGACGCCGTGGCCGCGGCCGGCGAGGTCGCGGGCGATGGCTGCGCCGATGCCCGAGGAGGCCCCGGTGACGACGGCGGTTCGGTCAGGTGCAGGGGTCGGGAGGGCCATGGCCGCACGCTACGACGTTCCCGGCGGCCGAGGGCCGATCGGAGTCGGGGCTCGGGAGGCGCGGCTGATACGTTGTCCTCCTGACCGTGAAGTGGGTCCTGTGAGGCCCGCACGGACAGGAGAGCGCAGATGTCCCAATTCGTTTCGCTGCCCGAGCCCCCTTGCGGGGGCTTTCTTTTTGCCCCGGCGCAGGTCGCGAGGTGCGCCGCGTGAGCATCCGTGACGCCCTGCTGGTGCTCACCGACGGCACCACCTTCGAGGGCGAGGCGATCGGCGCCGAGCCCGCCAACGGCGTGGCCACCGGCGAGGTCGTGTTCAACACCGTCCTCTCCGGCTACCAGGAGGTCCTCTCGGACCCGTCGTATGCCGGCCAGATCATCACCTTCACCTACCCGCACATCGGCAACTACGGCGTGACGGCGGCCGACGACGAGTCCCGCCGCCCGTTCTGCCGGGGCGTGGTGGTGCGGGAGCTGGCCCGCCGCCGCTCCAACTGGCGGGCCACCGAGGACCTCGACGAGTGGCTCACCCGCCACGGCGTCCCCGGCATCGGCGGCGTCGACACTCGGCGCCTCACCCGCCACATCCGCGACACCGGTGCCATGCCCGGGGCGTTCGGCGCCCTCGGCACCGCACCCGACGGCTCGACCGTCGACGAGACCGTGCTGAAGGCCGCCGCGGTTGCCGAGCCCGGCACCGACGGCGTCGACCTGGTCTCCCAGGTCACGACCGATGAGCGCTACACCGTCGCCGGTGGCCCGTTCCGGGTCGTCGCCTACGACTTCGGCATCAAGACCACGA
>CAZCVS010000374.1:0-3529 GCA_964501845.1 uncultured Iamiaceae bacterium | reverse complement strand
GGCTTCTCGCAGATCCGCGTCTGGAACCGGATCATGTTGATCATCGCCTTCTTCGCCATGGTCGTCGTCCTCCTGTGGTCCGAGCAGCTCACCGCGTGGATCCGCTCCCGGTCGAAGCGTCCCCGGGCGGTGCTCGGCGTCCTCGCCGTCGCCGTGCTCGCGTTCGGCCTCTGGGACTCCATCCCGCCGCCGCGGCGCTCCTACGCGAAGATCGAGGCCCAGCACGCCAGCGACCGGGCGTTCGTGGCCGAGATCGCCGAGCTCATGCCCGACGGGGCCAAGATCCTCCAGCTCCCCATCATCGAGTTCCCCGAGGCCCAGCCCGTCGGGAAGATGGAGGACTACGACCACCTCCGTGCCTACCTCGCCGACGACGGCACCCTCCAGTGGAGCTACGGCAGCATCAAGGGCCGCCCCGACGCCGCCTGGCAGACCGTGCTGCGCGACAAGATCGGGCCCATCGGCGCGCTCCCCGGGCTCCTCGGGCTCGGCTTCGAGGGCATCTGGATCGACACCTACGGGTACGTCGGCAAGGAAGACGAGGTCGACCAGATCATCGAGGCGGTCGGGGTCGAGCCGATGGTCTCGCCCGACGGGCGCTTCATCTTCTTGGACCTTCGGGACTTCGAGCGCCGGACCGCCATGACCGACGAGGAGCTGCGCCAGGCCGCGGTCCACCTGCTGGGCGCCACCCCGCCCGAAGAGCCTTCGTGACCGACACGGAGGACTCGAGGGGCGCTCCCGACGACCACCTCACCGCTGAGGGCCTGTTCGACGAGCTGGTCGTCGAGGCGCTGGAGCACGCGGATGGTGGCGACGGCGGTGCGCCGCCCCGCAAGGCCGGCCGGACCGCCAAGGTGGTCACCGCGTTCGGTCTGGTGCTCGGCGGCGCCGCGGTGTTCTTCGTCGTCCGCCGCCTCATCGCGGACTGGCCCGAGGTCCAGCCCTACGTCGCCGATGCCGACCGCCTGTGGCTGGCCGTCGCGGGGCTGTCGGCCATCGCCGGGATGACCAGCATCGGCTGGGGCTGGCGCTACGTGATGCGCACCCTCGGCACCGATGCGCCGATGCTGCGGACCATTGCCTGGTACTACGTCGGCGAGCTCGGCAAGTACGTCCCGGGCGGCGTGTGGCCGGTGCTCGGTCGAGGTGAGCTCGCCCGCCGCGGTGGCATCCCGAAGTCCCGGGCGTTCACGAGCGTGGCGCTGTCGCTCGGCATGCTCTACCTCGCCGCCATGTTCGTGGCTGCCGCGTTCCTCCCCTTCGCCCTGGCGGGCGAGGGCGGCGGCTTCAGCCCCTGGATGCTCGTGCTGCTCGCCTTGCCGGTGGGCGTCGTCTTGTTGCACCACGACGTCCTCGACTGGCTGATGGCCAAGGCATCGAAGGCCACCAAGCGGAACATCAAGGTCGAGGTGCCGCAGTGGCGGGACTCGCTGATCCTCGTCGCCCGCTACATCCCGACCTGGCTCTTCATCGGCACCGCCACCTATGCCGTGACCCGGTCGATCACCACGGATGTCAGTTATCCCCGGATGATGTTCGCCACCATCCTCTCGTGGGTGGTGGGGTTCCTCGCCGTGCCGGTGCCTTCGGGTGCCGGCATCCGCGAGACGGTCCTGTTCGCGGCGTCGGGGGTCGACAAGCCCATCGCCATCACAACGGCGGTTGGCGCCCGCGTGATCTTCGTCATCGTCGATGTGGCCGGGGCCGCCATCTGCGCACCGTTCATCCGCCGCACGCAGGGAGCCATCGCCGCCGAGCCCGCCGAGGTGCCGGCCGACGCGGGTGCGTCAGAGGTCGACGCCGCCGAGTAGCTGCTGGGCGGCCACGCCGGGCGCCACCTCGCCCGCCATCACCGCCGCCTCCACCGCTTCGACATCGGCACGGGGGTGCACCGTGCGGAACCGGTCGAGGAGACCGGAGCGGATCTCGTCCCACAGCCAGGCTCGAGCCTGCTCGGCGCGGAGCGCGGACAGCTGGCCGGAGTCGCGCAGGTGGTGGTGGATCGCCGTGACGGCGTCCCACACCTCAGTGACGCCGGTGCCCTCGGTGGAGCTGACGAGGAGGGTCTCGGTGGTGAGCCCGTCGTACTTCGGACGCAGCAGGTGGATGGCCCGGCGCAGGTCGGCCGCCGCGTGGTTGGCCGAGCTGGCGAGGTCGCCGTCGGCCTTGGTGACCACGACCAGGTCCGCCAGCTCCATGATCCCGCGCTTGATTCCCTGGAGGTCGTCGCCGCCGCTCGGGCTGGCGAGGAGGACGAAGACGTCGACGAGGTCGGCGACGGCGAGCTCGGACTGGCCGACACCGACGGTCTCGACGATGACGATGTCGAACCCCGCGGCCTCGCACAGCAGCAGCGCCTCCCGGGTACGGCGGGCCACGCCACCGAGCTCGGTACCGGCGGGGGAGGGCCGGATGAACGCCTTCGGGTCGCGCGCCAGGCGCTCCATGCGGGTCTTGTCGCCCAGGATCGATCCGCCGCTGCGGGCGCTCGACGGGTCCACGGCCAACACGGCGACCTGGTGGCCGGCGGCGGTCAACGACGTCCCGAACGCCTCGATGAACGTGGACTTGCCCACGCCGGGCGGGCCGCTGATGCCGATCCGGATCGCGGTGCCGGTCGAGGGGAGGACCCGGTCGAGCACCGCGGTCGCGTCCCGGCGGTGGTCCTCGCGGGTGGACTCGACGAGGGTGATGGCCCGCGCCAGCGCCCGCCGGTCGCCCGCCAGCACCCCGTCGGCCACTCCCTCCACGTCGGCTGCCACCACGGGCCGCAAGCTAGTGGGTCGCCGGGCTCAGGCCTGCTGGGCTTCGATGAGGTCGAGGACCTCGGTGGCGGACTCGAGGATGTTGGTGCCGGGGCCGAACACGGCGGCGACGCCGGACTCGCGGAGGAACTCGTAGTCCTGAGGCGGGATGACGCCGCCGACGACCACGAGGATGTCGTCGGCCCCTCGGGCCTTCAGCTCGGCGATGAGCTGGGGGACCAGCGTCTTGTGGCCGGCGGCCTGGCTGGACACGCCGATCACGTGGACGTCGTTGTCGACGGCGTCGGCCGCGGCCTCGGCGGGGGTCTGGAACAGCACCCCGACGTCGACGACGAAGCCGAGGTCGGCGAAGGCGGTGGCGATGACCTTGGCGCCGCGGTCGTGGCCGTCTTGGCCCATCTTCACCACGAGCATGCGGGGGCGGCGGCCCTGGGCCGCCTCGAAGGCGTCGATGCGACCCGAGAGGGCGGCGAAGCCCTCGTCGCCGGCGTAGCTGTTCACGTACACCCCTTCGATGGTGCGGACCTGGGCAGCGTGACGGCCGAACACGGTCTCCATGGCGTCGCTCATCTCGCCGACGGTGGCGCGGGCCCGGGCGGCATCGATGCACAGCGCGAGGAGGTTGCCGTCGCCCGCGGCCCCTTCGGTGAGCGCGGCCAGCGCCGCCTTCACGGCCACGTCGTCGCGCTCGGCGCGGATCCGTTCGAGCTTGGCGATCTGCTGGGCGAGCACCGAGGCGTTGTCGATGTCGAGCACGTCGA
>CAZCVS010000373.1:0-3531 GCA_964501845.1 uncultured Iamiaceae bacterium | reverse complement strand
CGCTCGGGATCATGCCGTACATCACGGCGTCGATCATCATGCAGATCCTCGCGGTCGTGATCCCCAAGCTCGAGCAGTGGCAGGAGCAGGGCGCAGTCGGCCAGCGCAAGATCACCCAGTGGACCCGCTATCTCGGTGTGGCCATCGCGCTGCTCCAGGCCACCGGCATCACCTACCTGTTCCACACCGGTGGCGGCGGGTTCGGTGCCAGCGTCAACACCGGTGGCCTCGACGTCTTCGGTGACAACTACTCCGGCGCCCGCTTCGCGCTCGTGGTGCTCACGCTCACCACCGGCTTTGCCCTGCTCATGTGGTTCGGCGAGGTCATCACCCAGCGAGGCGTCGGCAACGGCATGTCGCTGCTCATCTTCTCGTCGGTCGTCAGCCAGCTGCCCAGCAACTTCCTGACCGTCCAGCAGGAGAAGAACACCTTCACCATGGTCGCGGTGGCGCTCATGTTCGTGGCGTTGATGGTCGGCATCGTCTTCGTGGAGCAGGGCGTCCGGCGGATCCCGGTCCAGTTCGCCAAGCGCCAGGTCGGTCGCAAGATGTTCGGCGGCCAGAGCACCTACATCCCGCTCAAGGTCAACGGCGCCGGCGTCATCTCGATCATCTTCGCCAGTTCGGTGCTCTACCTGCCGGTGATCCTCTCGCAGATCCTGCCGGTCGGCGATGCCACCTCCGAGAACCCGAACTGGGCCTACAACGTCCAGCAGTTCGTCGACCAGCACCTCACCAAGGCCACCTCGCCGGCGTACCTGTTCACCTACGGTCTGCTGATCATCCTCTTCGCCTACTTCTACACGGCGATCCAGTTCGACCCGCACAAGCAGGCGGACCAGATCCGCAAGCAGGGTGGGTTCATCCCCGGCATCCGTCCCGGCTACCAGACCGAGCGGTACCTGGCCAAGATCCTCTCCCGCATCACCCTCCCCGGCGCCCTCTTCGTCGCCTCGATCGCGCTCATCCCGGCGTTCGTCCTCGGCAAGGTCCTGGGCGAGACGTCCGGCGGTCAGCAGCTCGGCTTCTTCGGCATCTCGATCCTCATCGCCGTGGGCGTGTCCATCGAGACCGTCAAGCAGGTCGACGGCCAGCTCATGATGCGCAACTACGAGGGCTTCTTGAACACCAAGACGACCAAGACCAAGACGACGAACTGACACCATGACCGAGGGCGTCCGTCTCGTCATGCTCGGCCGTCAGGGCGCGGGCAAGGGAACTCAGGCCATCCGACTGGCGCAGCACTTCGTCGTCCCGCACATCTCCACGGGAGACATGCTGCGGGCCGCGGTGGCTGCCGGCACGGAGTTCGGCCTGCGGGCCAAGTCCGTCATGGACGGCGGCGGCCTGGTCGGCGACGACATCATGATCGGCGTCGTCGACGAGCGGCTCAACGAGAGCGACACCACCAAGCGCGGCTACATCCTCGACGGCTTCCCACGGACCGTGCCCCAGGGCGAGTCCCTCGAAGCCATCACGAACAGCCGTCCGCTGGACCTCGTGGTCGACCTCGAGGTGCCCGAGGACGTGGTGCTCGACCGCATCACCAAGCGGCGCGTCTGCAAGACCTGCGGGCACATCTACTCGGTCGACGCGCCGCCGAAGAACGGGTGGATCTGCGATGTCGACGGCGGCGAGGTCATCCAGCGCGCCGATGACACCGAGGAGGCCGTGCGCAAGCGCCTCGACCTCTACGCCGCGGAGACCAAGCCGCTCGTGCCCTTCTACGAGGCCCGCAACCTGCTGGTGGAGGTCGACGGGCTCGGCACCACCGATGAGGTGTTCGCCCGGCTGCTCACCGCGGTCGAGTCCCGTCGCGGCGCCTAGTCCTCCCGTGCTGTTCTCCCGCACCCCCGCGGTGCGCTCCGCCGACCAGATCGCCGTCATGCGTCGGGCCGGGCGCGTGGTCGCCGAGATGCACGCCGCCATCCGCGAGGCCATCGTCCCCGGCGTGACCACCGGCGAGCTCGACCGCATCGGCCGTGAGGTCCTCGCCCGTGGAGGCGCTACCTCCAACTTCCTCGGCTACGGCCATCCGCCGTTCCCCGCGGTGATCTGCGCCTCGCCCAACGACATGGTCGTCCACGGGGTGCCGTCGGACGATGTCGTGCTCGTCGACGGCGACATCGTGTCCATCGACTGTGGTGCCATCGTCGAGGGCTGGCACGGCGACGCTGCGTTCACCGCCGCGGTCGGCGACATCCCCGCCGAGGTGCAGCGGCTGATCGACGTCACCGAGGCGTCGCTCGCCGCCGGCATCGCGGCCATGGTCGACGGCAACCGCATCGGCGACATCGGCGCGGCGGTCGAGCGCGCCGCCGTCGCCGCCGGGCTCGGGGTCGTCGAGGGCTACACCGGTCACGCCATCGGCCAGGCCATGCACGAGGCTCCGAACATCCCGAACCAGGGCACCCCGGGCACCGGCGCCAAGCTGCGCGTCGGCAACGTCTTGGCGATCGAGCCGATGCTGGTGCTCGGCGCTGCGGACACCGCGATCCTCGACGACGACTGGAGCGTGGTCACCGCGGACGGGAGCTGGGCGGCCCACGCCGAGCACACCATCGCCATCACGCCCGATGGCCCTGAGATCTTGACCGTCCTGTGAACCGCACCGCGCCGCGCCATCTCATGATCTCTCGGAGTGTCACATCCACCCGCTCCCGGTGTGGTAGTGCGTCAACTTGGTTGCTGCAGCCAGGCGCGTTACGCTCGTCCTTCGGCCCAAGTGGCTCGCGCCCATCGGGGTGTCCGAGCACCGGCTGGTCCACCGCAGTACGTACCAGGAGATTTCCGCTGCCCAAGCCCAAGGAAGATGCCATCGTCCTCGAAGGGACCGTGCTCGAGGCGCAGAAGAACGCGATGTTCCGCGTGGAGCTGCAGAACGGGCACGAGGTGCTCGCGCACATCTCCGGGAAGATGCGCATGCACTACATCCGAATTCTCCCTGGCGACAAGGTCCAGGTCGAGCTGACCCCCTATGACCTGGCCCGAGGCCGGATCACCTACCGCTACAAGTAGCCGGCACGGCGGAACCCGCCCGCCCGGCCATCGATCATGAGGCACCGATGAAGGTCCAACCCAGCGTCAAGACAATCTGTGAGCACTGCAAGGTGATCCGTCGACACGGTCGCGTGCAGGTCATCTGCTCATCCAATCCCCGCCACAAGCAGAGGCAAGGCTGAATCCATGGCACGTATTGCCGGCGTTGACATCCCGCGCGAGAAGCGCCTCGTCATCTCCCTCACCTACGTGTTCGGCATCGGCCGGACCACCGCAGAGAAGATCTGCGAGGCGACGGGCATCGATGAGAGCACGAGGGCCCGCGACCTCACCGACGAAGAGATCAACAAGATCCGTGCGTACATCGACCAGAACCTGAAGGTCGAAGGCGATCTCAAGCGCGAGGTCCAGCAGGACATCAAGCGCAAGATGGAGATCGGCTGCTACCAGGGTCTCCGCCACCGCAAGGGCCTGCCGGTGCGCGGCCAGCGGACCCAGACCAACGCTCGTACTCGCAAGGGCCCGAAGAAG
>CAZCVS010000372.1:0-3539 GCA_964501845.1 uncultured Iamiaceae bacterium | reverse complement strand
TCGATGCGGTGCTTCTTCTCCTTGAGCTCCACCTCGGTGGCGGCGCCGACCTTGAGGACGGCAACGCCACCGGACAGCTTGGCGAGGCGCTCCTGGAGCTTCTCACGGTCGTAGTCGGAGTCGGTGTTGTCGATCTCGGCCTTGATCTGCGAGACCCGGCCGGCGATGTCCTCTTCGGACCCGCCGCCCTCGACGATGGTGGTCTCGTCCTTGGTGATGATGATCTTCTTGGCCGAGCCGAGGAGGTCGAGCGTGGTGGCGTCGAGCTTGAGGCCGACGTCCTCGCTGATGACCTGGGCGCCGGTGAGCAGGGCGATGTCCTGCAGCATGGCCTTGCGGCGCTCGCCGAAGCCGGGGGCCTTGACGGCGACCGAGCGGAACGTGCCGCGGATCTTGTTGACGACGAGGGTGGAGAGGGCCTCGCCCTCGATGTCCTCGGCGATGATCACGAGGGGCTTGCCGCCCTGCATGACCTTCTCGAGCACGGGCACGAGGTCGCGCACGGCGGAGATCTTCGAGGACACGAGCAGCACGAGGGCATCGTCGAGGACGGCCTCCATGCGCTCGGGGTCGGTGACGAAGTACGGCGAGATGTAGCCCTTGTCGAAGCGCATGCCCTCGACGAAGTCGGTCTCGATGCCGAAGGTGTTCGACTCCTCGACGGTGATGACGCCGTCGCGGCCGACCTTGTCCATGGCCTCGGCGATGGCGTTGCCGATCTCGGCGTCGTTGTTGGCGGAGATGGAGGCGACCTTGGCGATCTGCTCCTTGTCGTCGACCTCGACGGACAGGGCGTGGATCGAGATGACCGCAGCCTCGACCGCGGCTTCGATGCCCCGCTTGAGGTCCATCGGGTTGGCGCCGGCGGCCACGTTCTTCAGGCCCTCTTGGACCATGGCGCGGGCCAGCACGGTGGCGGTGGTGGTGCCGTCGCCGGCGACGTCGTCGGTCTTCTTGGCGACCTCCTTGACCAGCTCGGCGCCGATCTTCTCGTAGGGGTCCTCGAGCTCGATGTCCTTGGCGACGGAGACGCCGTCCTTGGTGATGGTGGGGGCACCCCACTTCTTCTCGAGCACAACGTTGCGGCCCTTCGGGCCGAGCGTGACGGCGACAGCGTCGGCAAGCTGGTTCATGCCGGATTCGAGGGCACGGCGAGCCTGCTCGTCGAAAGCGATGATCTTGGGCATCCCTGGGTTCTCCTGGAGACGGATGACGATTCGCTGGGGACTCCGAACGGAGCCGCTAGCACTCCCCTATGGAGAGTGCTAACAGCAAACCACTTCCGGGCGCCGTTAGCAACCGCGGGCCGAGACTGCTAACTCACACGGGGGCGGCTCCGCCCCCCCGTGGACCCCCCGTCGCATGCCGCGCCGGGTCGGGGAGCCGTTCGACCACGCTGCGAGACCGAAACGAGCCGTTCGACCCATGTCGCCACCACGCTCTGCGCCCGATGGATACAACGTCGTCCCGCTTCGGCGGCTCGACGTGTGCGGGCGGGCCAACGGCAGTTGGAGGGAGACTGCCGGTGGCCCGCCGCCAACACCTGGACGTCGCCGGTGGGGCGACGGGCCGCTCGCTGCGGCGAGTTGCGCCGACCCCCACCGGCCTCGTCTGACCGACCGGGATCCGCCGGCACGCCCGGACCGAGCCTTGGGTCAGCCGCCGGCGACGGCGGGGATGATGCTGACGGTCTCGCCGTCCGCGACGGGGGTGTCGAGGCCGTCGCGGAAGCGGACGTCGTCGTCGGCGACGTAGAGGTTGACGAACCGGCGCAGACCGCCCTCGTCATCGAGCAGGCGGGCCTTGAAGCCCGGGTGGGCGGCCTCGAGCGCGGTGAGCACGTCGCCCACGGTGGCGCCCTCGAGCGCGACCTCCGACGCGCCGCCGGTGAGGGTGCGCAGGGTGGTGGGGACTCGGACGGTGACGCTCATCGACGTGGGAACCTCGGCTCGTACTCCACCCGGCGACCACCGGGCCGCGGGTGATCGTAGTGGGGCCCTCAGACCGTTCCACCATGGGACGCACGGGGTGGTGTCAGGTTTCGGTTGGGATGCCTTCATGGTGGCGCAACCCTGACGACCCGAAGGCTCCGTACCGTGAGCATCGAGCTGCAACGGGGAAGGCACCCGGGGGACCGGCACCTCGCCGGCACCCGTCTTGCCCGGGAACGGTTGACCGATGACGATGACCCCCATGACCACGTCGAGCGATCAGCGCGGGGTGCGTTCGCATCCCGAGCACGCGTTCGACCTCGCCACCGTCCTGGCCGACAAGGCCGCCACCGGGACCACCGTCTCGGCCTGCATCCCCGCCCGCAACGAGGACGCCACCGTCGGCTTCGTGGTCGCGGCGATCCGCGGCGCCCTCGTCGAGGGGGCCATCGCCGCCCACGGCACCGCCCTGGTGGAC
This sequence comes from uncultured Iamiaceae bacterium, assembly GCA_964501845.1. Classification (GTDB taxonomy): domain Bacteria; phylum Actinomycetota; class Acidimicrobiia; order Acidimicrobiales; family Iamiaceae; genus Aquihabitans. The sequence goes on along the minus strand of CAZCVS010000372.1, from coordinate 1,130 downwards.
GAGATCGTGGTCGTCGACGACCACTCGACCGACGACACGGCCGCCGTCGCCCGGGCGGCGGGAGCCCGCGTGGTCGACGCCGCCTCGGTGCTCGCCCACCACGGCGAGGGCCACGGGAAGGGCGAGGCGCTGTGGAAGTCGGTGCACGAGTCCACCGGCGACATCGTGGTGTGGGTCGATGCCGACATCGTCGACTTCGACCCCGACTTCATCCTCGGCATGGTGGGCGCGCTGATCTGCGACCCCGAGATCGACTTCGTGAAGGGCCACTACCACCGGCCCGAGGCGGACGGCATCGGCGGCGGGCGCGTCACCGAACTGCTGGCCCGGCCACTGCTCTCGCTCTACTTCCCCGAGCTGGCCGAGATCGCCCAACCGCTCGCCGGCGAGTACGCCGGTCGCCGCACGCTCCTCGAGCGGCTGCCGTTCGTGGTCGGGTACGGCGTCGACGTCGCCCTGCTGATCGACGCCATGCGCGTGGCCGGCATCGACCGCATCGCCCAGGTCGACCTCGGCGTGCGCCACCACCGCAATCGCACGCTCGACGAGCTCGGCCCCCAGGCGCTCGCGGTCGGTCAAGCCATCCTCGACCGCGCCGGTGTGCGCCCCGACGGTCTCGCCGTGCTCCACCGGCCGGACCGGGACGTGCTGCCCGTCCCGATGCACGAACGCCCGCCGCTCACCACCCTCTGACCTGCGGTCGCTCCAGCCCACGGTGGCGCCGGGTCCCTGGCCGCGTCGAAGGCACGGGCACGGGCACGGACGCTGCGGTCAGCTGCCGGCAAGGCGGGCCTTGACCAGGGCGGAGACCTTCTTGCCGTCGGCCTTGCTACCGACTTTGGCCATCGCCGCCTTCATCGCCAGGCCCATCTGCGACGGCTCGCGGAACCCGCCCTCGGCCAGCGCCTCGTCGACCAGCGCGGCGATCTCCTCGTCGGACACGGGAGCGGGCAGGTAGGCGGCCAGCACGTTGCGCTCAGCCAGCTCCCGCGCCGCGCTCTCGTCACGGCCGCCGGCGGCGAACGCCTCGGCGGCCTCGTCCCGGCGCTTGGCCTCCTTGGCCAGCAGCGCGACCACCTCGTCGTCGGTCAGGTCGCGCACCTCGTCGCCGGAGACCTTGGCCTCCTTGA
>CAZCVS010000371.1:0-3542 GCA_964501845.1 uncultured Iamiaceae bacterium | reverse complement strand
TCGATGTCGAGGTCCCGGTACCCGAGAAGGCCCCCACCGTCGGCCAGCACACCGATGAGGTCCTCCGCGACCTCCTCGACCTCAGCGACGATGACATCGCCAAGCTCCGCGAGAGCGGCGCCCTCGGCTAGCCCCCCAGGCCCGATTTGGGTCAGTTCTCCGCTGATGAGGCGGACTTCTGACCCAAATCCCCGAACTCCGAGGTCCCCCGTTCGAAATGGGTCCCTTGTCCGCCTGGGAGGCTGAGAACTGACCCGAATACCCGGAGAGACGAACGTACGTTCGACTTCTCCGCTACCCTGACGGCGTGGCTGCTCGGGTTGTCGCTCCCCCGTCGATGGACTGGCAGGCATCGCTGTTCGGCGACGCCGAGCCGGCGCCGGATCGGGACTTCGCGACCGTCGAGCGGATCGAGCTCGGCGCCGGCGCGTGGGTCGACGTCGCCCAGGACTGGATGAGCGGCGCCGACACCCTGTTCGAGCGGCTCCTGTCGACCGTTGCGTGGCAGGAGCGCGAGGTGCCGATGTACGAGAAGGTCGTGCCCGAGCCCCGGCTGTCGTACTGGTGGGGCGACGGCGGCGACCGACCGTGGCCGGCCGAGGCCCGGGCGATGGCCCGCGCCCTGCACGGCCGCTACGGCGTCCGGTTCGATGCGCTCGGCGCCAACCTCTACCGCGACGGGCGCGACAGCGTCGCCTGGCACGGTGACCGGGTGTACCGGGACCAGGACCGCGCGCTCGTCGCCGTGCTCAGCCTGGGGTGCCAGCGGCGCTTCCTGCTCCGCCCGAAGGACGGCGGCCCGAGCGTGCGGCTCGAACCGGCACCGGGCGACCTGTTGGTGATGGGCGGCACCTGCCAGCGGACCTGGCAGCACTGCGTGCCGAAGACGGCTCGGGTCAGTGGCCCACGGATCAGCGTGTCGCTCCGCTACCGAGCCGAGCTCGATGCCGACGGAGACTCCTGGTACGAGCAGACCGGGCGCCGACGCGCGCCAGCCGCGGGTGGCGGTGGGTCCGACGGTGACGCCGGTCAGGCGACCGAGGCCGGGTAGCGGGGCGTCAACCGTGCGTCGCCTCGTACGCGGCGACGCACGCCTTGCAGGCGAAGAAGTCGTTCGGCTGGAACTCGAGGGTGGTCGACCGGACGTGCGAGCGGGCCAAGCCGCAGAACGTGCGGGAGCGCAGGGCGAGGGCGTGGCGGCGGTTGTCGATCAGGTCGTAGGCACGGTTCACGGTGATCTCCATGCCCACTTCGCTACCTCAGCTGTCAGGAACTTGTCAGATCGAACAGCGGGAGCGCGGGAGCGCGGCGCGGCGGACGGTCAGGACCGGTGTGCGAGGATCACCGGCCATGGCTGACGCACCGACCACCGGCCGGTCCGACCGGTTGCGCCTCGGCCTGCTCATCGCCGCCTGCGTGATCGCGCTCGCCGGCGCCCTGTTCACGGCGCTGCAGCGCGACGGCGGATCGTCGACCGCCCAGCCCGGTGCCCGAGCGGCCGACGACGGCACGAGCAGCCGCCGCGAAGGATCGACGACGACACCCACGACGACCACCACTGCGGCGCCGACGACCACGACGACGATGCCGACCGGCCGCTTCGTCGGCGCGCCCGGGTCGGGGCCGATCCACGGCCGTGGCAACCTCGTCACCTACACCGCCGAGGTCGAGGTGGGAACCGGGATCGATCCCGGCGAGTTCGCGGCCATCGTCGACGGGATCTTGGCCGACCCCCGGGGTTGGACGGCGGACGGCGCGGTGTCGTTCCAGCGGGTCGAGAGCGGCGGCTCGATCACCATCTCGCTGGCCACGCCCGCGACCACCGACCAGATCTGCCTGCCGCTGAAGACCAACGGCGTGTTCTCGTGCCGGGAGGGCGATCGGGCGATCTTGAACCTGCGCCGGTGGAACGAGGGCACCACGGACCTGCCGCTCAGCGTGGACGACTACCGCGCCGAGGTCGTGAACCACGAGGTCGGCCACACGCTGGGCAAGGGCCACGTCGGGTGCGGAGGACCGGGGCTGCGGGCGCCCGTGATGATGCAGCAGAGCAAGGGCCTGAACGGCTGCATCGCCAACCCCTGGCCCGCCCTCGACGGGACCTGATCAGCTGGGCGCGGCTGCCGCCTCGACGAACTCGTCGATGCGGTCCGTGAGGACCTGGAGGCTGGCGGCCCAGAACGCGGTGTCGGCCACGTCGATGCCGAACCGGGCGGCCAAGGTGGCAGCGTCGCCGAGGCCGGTCGCCGACAGGAGGTCGTCGTAGCCGGCGCGGAAGCGCTCCGGGTCGCGCTGGAACTCGGCGTAGAGGCCGATGCCGAACAGCAGCCCGAACGTGTACGGCCAGTTGTAGAACGCCGTGTAGTAGTGGCCTTTGACCCCCCACATGTCACGGTGGCGCCAGGTCGGATCGAGGCCATCGCCGTACGCGGTGGCCTGGGCGTCGAGCATCAGCTCCCGGAGCCGGTCGACCGACAGCACGCCACGCTCCCGCTCCTCGCTGAGCGCCCGCTCGAAGTGGAACCGGGAGTGGATGTCGACGACGACCTGGCAGGCGTTCGACAGGTCGCTGTCGAGCAGGGCCAGTCGGCCCGCAGCGTCATCGCCGACCGATGCCAAGCCGGCCTGGACCATGATCGTCTCGCAGAAGATGCTGGCCGTCTCCGCCAACGCCATCGGCGTGTTGCGCTGCATGGGCGTCCGGTCGCCCAGGTTGAGGTTGTGGTAGGCGTGGCCCAGCTCGTGGGCCAGGGTCTGGAGAGCGTCGAAGCTCCCGTCGAAGTTGCACAGCACCCGGCTCACGCCGTCGGTCACGCTCATGCAGTACGCACCACCGACCTTGCCGGCGCGGGGCTCGGCGTCGATCCAGGCCTCGGCCACCGCCGTCTCGACCAGTCCTGCTAGCCGGGGCGAGTAGGTGGCGAACGCCTCGTGCACCGCGGCGGTGGCATCGGGCCACTCGAAGCGCTTGGGCCGGCCGACCGGGGCGATGAGGTCCCACCAGGGAAGCCCGCTCGCATGGCCGAGCAGCTCCGCCTTGGCCCGCAGGTAGCGGTGCCAGTGCGGCAGCGATTCATCCACGGCGTCCTGCATGGCGGCGAGGATCTCCCGGCTGACGCCGTTGCTCTCGAGCGCCGGCGCCAGCGCGTCGGCCCAGTCCCGGCGGCGGTTGAGCACGTTGGCCTCGCCCTTGAACGCGTTGAGGGCGGTGGCGAGCGGGACGGTCACCGTGTCCCAGGCCTCGAGCTCAGCGTGGTACGCCGCCTCGCGGCGGGCGGGGTCGGGGTCGGTGGCGAGGCCCCGCACGATGCTCATCGGCAGCACCTCGCCGTCGACGGTGGCGGTGAGGCGGGCGGTGAGGTCGGCGTGCAGCTTCGCCCACGCCCGGCCGCCGGTCAGCGACAGCTCCGCGGCCAGGTCCTCCTGGTCCTCGGACATCTGGTGCTTGGCACCCTCCGCCCCGCGCTGGAGCGCGTAGGCGTGGTCCGCGGCGACCGTGCTGCGGGCGGTGAGCTGGTCGAGGTCGAGCCGGGCCAGCCAGG
>CAZCVS010000370.1:0-3543 GCA_964501845.1 uncultured Iamiaceae bacterium | reverse complement strand
AGGCCAAGCCCGAGCTGCGGGTCATCAACGTGTCGCGCGGCGGCATCGTCGACGAGGCCGCCCTCGCCCACGCCATCAAGACCGGGCAGATCGCCGGGGCCGCCCTCGACGTGTTCGAGAAGGAGCCCACGACCGAGTCGCCGCTGTTCGACCTGCCGTCCGTCGTGGTCGCACCCCACCTCGGAGCCAGCACCCGTGAGGCGCAGGACAAGGCCGGCGACACCATCGCCGAGCAGGTCGGGCTGGCGCTGGCCGGCGAGTTCGTGCCCTTCGCCGTCAACGTCGCTGCCGCCGAGGCGAGCGAGACCGTCCGCCCCTACCTCAGCGTCGCCGAGCAGCTGGGCCGGATCTTCGGCGGGCTGGGCGACGGCCTCCCCGCCACCATCGAGATCGAGTACCAGGGCGAGCTGGCCGGGTACGACACCCGCATCCTCACCCTGTCGGTCCTCAAGGGCATCTTCGGCACCGTCACCGACGAGCCCGTGTCCTACGTGAACGCGCCGCAGCTCGCCACCGAGAAGGGCATCGAGGTCAAGGACTCGTCGACCTCGAGCAGCGTCGACTGGATCAACCTCCTGTCGATCTCCGGCGGCGGCCACCAGATCGCCGGCACGCTCGTCGGCCTGAAGGCCGAGGCTCGGGTCGTGCAGATCGACGGGCACTCGCTCGACGTGCCGCCGTCGGCGAACCTTCTGGTGGTCCGCAACGACGACCGGCCCGGCGTCATCGGCCGGGTCGGCACGATCCTGGGCGACGCCGGCGTGAACATCGCCGACATGGACGTCGGCCGCCGGGCTCAGGCCGACGGCGCCCTCATGGTCATCGCCACCAGCCAACCGGCGCCCATCGAGGTCGTCGACGCCCTGCGCACCTGCGACGGCGTCATCGAGGTCTCGGTCGTCGCCGGCTCCTGACCCGAGCGGCTCAGCTCAGCGCTTGGCGGCTCGGAGGCCGTCGGCTTCGGCGGCGGCGGCGCTCGGATAGCAGCGGTCCGGGTTGGTTCGGTCGTAGGCTGCCCCACCGGGCTGGTGGAAGATGCCGCTGCTGACCTTGGCCTTCACGGGGTAGCCGTCGGGGCACGCACCATCGACCGGTTCCACCCAGGCCTGCTCGCTGTCGATGGCGGCCTCGTCGTCCGCAGCGGGTGCCTCCGGCTCGGTGTCGGTCGCTACCGGGTCGGGCTCGGGCACGGTCGGATCGACCGGGGCGGGCACGAGGTGGGTGTCGGCGTCCGGGCGGGGGACGGTCGGGTCGACCGGGGCGGCCTTGGCGACCGGATCCGGTTGCAGGACGGGGTCGACAGCCGGGCCGCCGCTGACCGTCGGGTGGTTGGAGAACTGGGGGGCGGGATCGCCGCGCAGCTTCTTGAGCAGCGCCGCGACGGCCGCGCCGATCAGGACCAGGACTGCCAGCTTGCGCACCTTGCCTCCCCGCATGGCACCGCACCCTACAAGCGATCGGCGTCACCGTGGCCCGACACCCCGGTTGTGCCGAGCGGAACCATGTTCCTAAAATCTACGGAACCGCTAGGAAAGGCCTGCAATGCGCAAGTTGATCGTGCTCGCTGTGGTGGGCTTCTTCGCCCAGCTGATCGACGGCGCGCTCGGCATGGCCTACGGAGTGACCTCGTCGTCGCTCATGCTCGCCGCCGGCTTGGCGCCGGCCGCCGCCTCGGCCTCGGTCCACCTCGCAGAGATCGGGACGACCCTCGCCTCGGGCGCATCGCACTGGCGCTTCGGCAACGTCGACTGGAAGATCGTGGCGCGCCTCGGCGTGCCCGGTGCCATCGGCGCGTTCGCCGGCGCCACGTTCCTGTCCGGTCTCTCCAGCGACGCCGCCAAGCCGTGGATGGCGGGCATCCTGCTCGCCCTCGGCGTCTACGTGCTCCTGCGCTTCACCTTCGGCACCCTCAAGACCCCCGAGGGCAAGACGTCGCTGCGGGCCCGCTTCCTCAGCCCGCTCGGGGTCATCGCCGGGTTCATCGATGCCACGGGTGGCGGCGGCTGGGGGCCGGTCGCCACCCCGACGCTGCTGGTCTCGGGCAAGGTCGAGCCGCGCAAGGTGATCGGCTCGGTCGACACCAGTGAGTTCCTCGTCGCCATCGCGGCGAGCGTCGGCTTCTTCATCGGGATCGGCAACGAGGGCGTGAAGCTCGGCTACGTGCTCGCGCTCCTGGCGGGCGGCCTCGTCGCCGCTCCGATCGCGGCCTACCTGGTCCGGATCATCCCCCCGCAGCTGTTGGGCTCGCTCGTCGGTGGCTTCATCGTCCTCACCAACTCCCGCACGATCCTCAACGCGTACGAGGTCGCCGGCCCGCCCGCCGCCACCGTGTACCTGTCGATCACGGTCCTGTGGGCCGCGGCCATCGCCTGGTCGGTCAAGCGCCACCGCGCCACCAAGGCCGTCGAAGCCGGCTCCCTCGATCCCACCGCCGCCAGCGTCGCCACCGCCTGAGGCTTCACTCCCCAGACGCCGGCCGGCCGGGCGATGGGTCACACCCGGGTGTACACCTGGGTGACGGTGCCGACGGGGTCGACCGTGAAGGTGATCTCGAGCGTGTCGCCGTCGACGGCGTAGTCGGCCTCACCGTCGCTGAAGCCCGCCCCGGGGATGGGCTGGGTCGTGCCCGCGATCGACATCGTGCCCTCGCTGGTGGCATCGCTGATCGTGATGGTTCCGTCCGACGCGTCGTAGCTGCCGCTGCTCGTGATGGTGGCCGTGCCCGACTGGCCGGCGATGGTGCAGGTGGCCGTCGATGACTGCGTGAACGTCCCGTCGTCATCGAACTCGAGGTCGACGGGGCCGGTGCAGTCGAGGGCGACGCCACCGAGGTTCTCGGTGTTGGCGCCGAAGATGTCACCGGCGTCGGCGCGCCAGCGGCCGACCAGGTTGCCGACGCCCGCCGCCTCCGGTGCGGCCGTGGTGGTCGCGCCGGCTCCGGTCGTGGTGGTGGCGCCGCCCGTTCCGCCAGCCGCTGAGGATGTGGAGGACGTGGAGGCGCCGCTGGCGCCATCGCTCCCGTCCGACGAGCAGCCGGCCGCGGCCAGGGTGAGCAGCACAGCGGCGAGCAGCGCGGCGGTGCGACTGCGATGCACGGGAGACGTGGGCATGGGGACCTCCGAGAGGCGTGGCGGGCACCGGCGGCTGACCCGCCGGTGCGATCGGACGCTATCTCGGCGATCTCGGTGAACGCAGCTACTTGGTGGTCGGGAGCCACTCGGGACGGGTCTGCTCGAACGACGTGATCTCGGTGTCGCTGCGCAGCGTGATGCCGATGTCGTCGAGCCCCTCCAGGATCCGGTGCTGGACCGACGGATCGAGCGGGAACTCCACCGTGAGCCCGATGGCCGGTGCTTCGAGCGTGCGCCGTGCGACGTCGATGGTGATCTCGAGTGTGGGGTCGGCCTCGACGGCGCGCAGCAGCTGCTCGCCGATCTCGGGTGCGACCACCACGGGGAGGAGGCCGTTCTTGCCGGCGTTGTTGCGGAAGATGTCGCCGAAGCGGGGGGAGATGACGGCCCGGACCCCGTACTGCTGGATGGC
>CAZCVS010000369.1:0-3556 GCA_964501845.1 uncultured Iamiaceae bacterium | reverse complement strand
CGCGCTGGGCAAGAGCTTCAAGCCGAGCGTCGTGCGCTTCACCGACGCGCTGCCCAAGACCCGGTCGGCCAAGGTCCTGCGCCGCGCCATCCGCGCCACCGCCGTGGGCCGGGACCCCGGCGACCTGTCCTCGCTCGAAGACCCTGCTGCCATCGTCGCCGTGCGCGATGCTCGCTGATCGCAGGAGGGAGACTGTGGAGCGGACCAGCACGTTGTTCGGCCGGCGGGTCATGCTGCGGCCCTTGGTGCTGTCGGACTTCCCCGCCTGGCGCGAGGTGCGGGTCCGCGGCGCGGACTGGTTGCTCAAGTGGGAGCCCCAGCGCCTGCCCCACCAGCCCGACACCACCCAGGACCGCGACGCCTTCGCCGTGCGCTGCAGCGCCCGCCAGCGCGAGCGCCAGCTCGGTAGCGGCTACGGCTTCGGGATCTTCGTCGACGGCGCCTTCTGCGGCGAGATCAACCTGTCGTCGATCCAGCGGGGCCCGTTCCAGAACGCGTACGTCGGCTACTGGATCGACGAGAAGTGGGCCGGGCAGGGGATCATGCCCGAGTCGGTCACGGTGCTGGCCCGGTTCGCGTTCGAGGAGCTGCACCTCCACCGCATCCAGGTCTCGATCATCCCCCGCAACACCGCCAGCCGACGCGTGGTCGAGAAGCTCGAGCTGCGCAACGAGGGGACGGCTGTGCGGTACCTGGAGATCAACGGCGTGTGGGAGGACCACGTCCGCTACGCGATCACCGCCGAGGAGTGGGAGGCCCGCCGCGACGACCTGGCCGCCCAGTGGCTCAGCCCAGGTCCTTGACGCTGGCTGGCCCCGACACCGAACGAACTTGGTGTGCGAACCGTCGCAGAGCATCAGTTCGCACACCGAGTTCGGGTTTGGGGCGACGGAGCGTGCCGTCGGGGTCACGCAGGGTCAGGCAGGGTCAGGCGTGTACGGCCAGTGCGTCGCGGATGATGCGAACGGTCTCCAGCGGTCGATTGGTGAGGTCATCCCACGTGAACCGCAGCACTCGCCACCCCGCTGCCATGAGGCGGTTGTCGCGACGCCGGTCGGAATCCCTGGCGCTCAGACCGTCGTGGAACCGGCGGCTGTCGAGTTCGACGACCAGGCGGGCTGAGCGCCAGTAGCAGTCGACGCGCCCGATGAGGTCGTCGTCTCCGAGGTGGATCTCGAACTCCGGCGCCGGAAGTCCACCTTCGAGGAACACCCGTCTGCCGAGACGCTCCAGTTCACTCGCGGGCGGCACGTAGCCCTCGCCACGCTTCTCGAGGAGCGTCCTCATGGTGACGGTCCCGCGACGGCCCCGGCCCGCCAAGGCAAAGAACACCTGGCTCACCTGACGCAGCGTGCACATCTTGCGGCTGATGGCGTGGTCGAGCGCCCGGGCGACCCGGTTCTCGTGTTCGATGCCCGCGAGGTCGAAGATCGTGCGGGCCACGGTGGTGACGGCGATGCCTCGGCGCACCATGACATGTCGTTCCGGCAGGAGGAGCGACCCGTGTACCAGCCCGAAGGCCGTGCGCCGGTTCCTCGGGTGGTCCACCGTCACCTCCGGAGACGCCGATGCGTAGCCCGGCAGGTTCACGAGGTCCGCAGCCGCGCGGTGCGATGCGGCGGCAGGGGCCTGGTGCACGAGCGTTGCCACGAGGAGTGCTTGCTCCCGGGTCCGCGGCGCGGCGGTGACGACGAACACGCCGCGACTCAGCCGACGGCACCAGCCGGATGCGATGAGCGTTCGCAGCGCAGAAGCGGTGACCCCATGCTGCAGCGCCTGCTCGCCGGTGAAGACGCCGTGCTGCTGGCGGGCCTGTCGGGCAAGCGCTCCAGCGGACGGTTTCACGGCCACCTGTTTGCCCGAACGGGGCCGGTCGGGAAACCCATTGGTACGCATCTGGCGCAGCGGTGGTGCGACCCCGGCCGACCGCCAACTGAACCAGGTGTGCGAAACGGTGCTCTCCGTCGTTTCGCACACCAACTTCGTTTGGGGTGGCGGGTGGGCGCCTAGGTTCGGGCCGTGGATGTCACCGACCTGCTCGCCCAGCTCGGTGGTGCCGGGATCGGTCGGGGTGACGTGCTCGCGCTCGTGGTCGCGCCGGCGGCCGGGATCGGGCTGGCCGCCCCTGGTGGCGGGGCCTGGTCGATCGAGGACCCCGGTCCGGCGGCGCTCGTGCAGCAGCTCGAGGACGCCCTGGCCCCGCGGTGGGCGATGTGGTCGTCGGCGACGGCGGTCGACCTGGTTCGGGGTGGGACGCGGGTGGCCCGGAGCTGGGATGCGTCGGCGGTGCATCGCCTGCTGTTCGGTGGGTGGCGGGCCGAGCCGGCGCGGGTGTGGGCGCGCCTCCGCGGGCTCTCGACCGCGGACCTCCCGACGGCTGGTCCGGTGGACCTGTTCAGCCAGCCCGACGAGGGCGCGCCGGACCGGGCGGTGCGGACCGACGGACACCTCGACCCGTCGTGGGCGGCGGGGGAGTGGGCCGACGACCCGGTCCGCTTCGGGCCGTGGGCGCACGCCCTGGCCGAGGTTGTCTGCCTCCAGCAGGTCGCCGTCGAGCGGGTGGCCGCCGACGCCGACCGCCCGATGGCCATGCGCACCGCGATCGCGGAGTCGACGGCTGAGCTGCTGTGCGCCGAGCTGACCGTCGATGGTCTCCCGATGGACCGTCCGGCTATGGAGGCCCTGGTCAGCGGGTATGTCGGACCTCGCCCCCGGTCGCCGCAGGAGGCGATCGACCTGCGTGACGAGCGGGATGCCGCGGTCCTGCGCCTCGTCCCAGAGGGGGTCGTGTTCGACCTCCGGAGCCCGTCGCAGGTGAAGTCGATGCTCCGGATGGTGGGGGTCGAGGTGCCCGACACCCGGGCCTGGCGGCTGGAGGGGCTGCGGGACGTGCATCCGCTGGTCGACGCCCTGTTGACCTGGCGCAAAGCGGAGCGGGTCCAGACCACGTTCGGGTACGGCTGGGTCGACGAGAACCTGGGCGCCGACGGACGCTTCCGGGGCGAGTGGTCCGGCTCCGACGGCGCCGCCGGCCGCATGACCGCGTCGGCCGGGCTCCACAACATGCCTGCGGACCTCCGGGGCGGGGTGGTGGCCGAGCCCGGCCACGTGTTCATCCGAGCCGACCTCGGCCAGATCGAGCCTCGGGTGCTGGCTGCGGTCTCGGGCGACCGAGCGCTGGCCGCGGCCACCCAGGCCGACGACCTCTACGCCCCGGTGGCGGCCGAGCTGGGCGTCGACCGAGCGACGGCCAAGGTCGCCGTGCTCGGTGCCATGTACGGCCAGACCACCGGTGAGGGCGCCCGTGCGCTCGTGGGTCTGCGCCGGTCGTATCCCGTCGCCATGGAGTACCTCGACGCCGCCGACCGCGCCGCGCAGGTCGGCACCGACCTCCGGACCTACGGGGGCCGCCTGGTCCGCATGGGGTCCGCGGCGCTGGGCGAACCGGGACAGCCGGGCTCGATGGGCGACCGCGAGGCTCGATCGCGGGCAGCGGCGAGAGGCCGCTACGGCCGCAACGCCATGGTCCAGGGCGCCGCCGCCGAGCTGTTCAAGG